>JAFTDG010000121.1 GCA_017454325.1 Desulfovibrio sp.
CACTGGAAATATCTGGTCTGTATCCACCACCCGTTCCAGACGGATAAGGTCAGCTGCCGGACTTTGGGCGTCACTGACAACGCGTTCGGGCAAGGCCAGTTCGTCAATAAGAAAGAACTGTTGTGCCGGTTGATATACCTTTAGCCCCTGCGGCATGGGTGCAAGCAAGTTGGCAATGTCTTGTGGCGCACGCCAAGCGTCTCTGCCTCGGTAGATCACCAGAGGAAATATAGGGGGTAATCTGTCTCCACGTTTGATTTCTCCACTGTCGATCAAATGTTCCCAGAGCAGGCCGGAATACACAAGCACACGCACAGCCATAAAGGGAGCCACCGTGCTCTGGAATTCCATGAGCAAATAGAGATAGCAATAGGTGTCCTTCCAACGTACACGCCAGATGATATCATTGTGGCGCTGTCGCAGTTCCTTGGTCACATGACTGGCAGAAAGCAGTTCCAGAGTGCTGAAGTCCATATCCAGCACAAAATCTTCAGGTACAAAATCCTGAAACAGGCTTGTCACAAACGTCTTGTCAGAAAAGAAAGACTTATATGCAGCGTCATGGGGCATCTGGTTTTGTGGCATACATATAGATGCTAGCCCCTGGGAAGGGGCATGGCAAGAGCAAATAATCGACATATGACACGACCACGGATACCATGATCAGAGATCATCGGGACACAAAGGATTGGCCCTGCAAGACGTAATTCATGGGACGGTTACAAAAATGCGCACCCAGCTGTAGCTGTCATATCAAGCTGATGCCCTATCTTCCCGTCAGGAAACCTGCCAAACTGAGCAAAACCGTAACAAGGCCTGCAACCATAACCATAGTAAAGAAAAATTGTCTGTTGGCAACAGGCCATAGCCGTAAGTCCCAGCTATGTGCTGGAGTAAGACCATGCCTTAAGGGGATTCCGTTAGCCTCCAGACAGTAGCCGATTACTATCACCAGAACCCATGCAAAACAGGCTGCTTGCCATGCGAGAAAAGATGCACGGTGCATGGCTCTGAGAAAAGCAAACCCATAGCCAATAACCAGCAATGCCCATACACCACGCCGCATCAGCTATTCCTCTTTCGTAATACTGACAGCCCTCGCCTGAGCCATGTCGGTACCCACGTCTGTTCGGCACTGAGCGCCAATGCCAAGAGGATGCGTATACGACCCACGAGACTCGATGCTTTCGGCAAGTATCCGCGTGCACCCAACACATCCGGTTGCCGGCCCAGCAGCATGCGGTAGGCTGCATCGAGAAAGTCTTGCCCAGAGAAACGCAGCAATCCCAGAACTCCACGCACAGTCCACTGTGGTGGACGATGTTCACCGGCCTCCCGCAGTACGCTGGCCATGAAAGACCGTGCATCAAAGTTCGCCATGATGTCCCTTCCCCAGCTCTAGCGTCACATCCAGACGCGTATGTCCACCAAAATAATAGTCAGGGTCCTGTACAACTTCGAAGGCAGTTGCTTTGTCCCACCAGTGGAAGCAGTTCTCCAGATGTGTGGTGCCCGTGTGGGCGGCCAAATTTACTGTATACAGGCCAGGTGCAATGTTCATAGCTGGGAAGTGAAAGCATCCCCATCCCTCCTCGCGTATGTCTGCCACCACACCAAGCAACGCACCATTGCTGCCAAAGACATCCTGTCCAAAACGATCACGGATAGTGATGCCAAAGGTCACATCATTTGTGGGAGCACGGCAGGTATAGCGAAAACGTATGTCCATGCTTTGCCCAGAAGTAAGTACTGTCACAGGGTTGCCTATGGAGTCCAGTGTTTCTACGGCAGTAAAGCTCACTGCCCCGTTACCGTAGCCGGAAATAGTATGGCCTTTGCTGTCTGCCGGAGCTATGGCTTCATTATACAGATTGACTGCTTCATCAGGGCTGCCCAAGTAACGCAATTCCCCTTTATGCAGCAGCATGGCCTGGTCACAAAGTAATTTCACCGCATTCATGTCATGGGAGACAAAGACAATGGAACCGCCTGCTTGTCGAAAAGCTCGTATGCGTGCAAAGCATTTCTGCTGAAAACGCACATCCCCCACGGAAAGAGCCTCGTCGATAAGAAAGCAGTCTGGATCAGCATGGATAGCAATGGCAAAGGCCAGGCGCATGACCATGCCTGAGGAATAACTTTTCAGAGGGGCGTCTATGCAGTCTTCCAGTTCGGCAAAGGTAATGATGGCATCCTCACGTTCAGCGAGCTGCTGACGGGACATGCCCAGATACGTGCCATTAAAATAGATGTTCTTGCGACCGGAAAGCTCCATGTTGAAGCCTGTGCCCAGCTCAAGAAGACCGGTAACCTTGCCAAAACGGCATATGCTGCCTGAATCCGGCAGAAGGATGCCTGACATGAGCTTGAGTAACGTGGACTTGCCTGAGCCGTTCTCGCCTATGATACCCAGGATGGTTCCTTTACGTACAGTGAGGGACAGGGGCTCCAGAGCAATGAAATCCGTATGCAGCTGCCTGTGGCGTATAAGCTCCAGAAAACGGTCCCGCCGTCGCCTAAAGCGCTTAAAGCGTTTGCTTACGCCCTCTATGGTAATGACAGGTTCAGCATTCATGGCACGCGCTCTTTTTCTACCCTACTTGCATAAAAGCAGGGAATATGCCTATGGTACACGGGCCTGACAGCGTACCCTCATCGCCGTCAGGCCCGCTGGCGTGCAACGTCTCATAACCGCTGCACGCCGTGTGGCAGCGGTAGCGCATCCAACGCTACCGAGACCACGTGGCAGGAATTTCCCGTGTCCTAAGCGGGAAGTGTCACTGCCGCCCCCTGTGTTCCGAAGCCTACAAAAGAAACACAGGGGGTATTTTTATCAAAGCACATCGCGGATATCTTTTTGCAGTCTGTGCAGTACGTATAACCCTGCCCAAACCGCCAGATGTGCTACAATAGCAATATAGCCAATGCCGACCAAAGAAGCATTCCCTGCAAACACGAAACACTGCTGAAATACAGCGGTCACATGTGTCATGGGATTAACCTGCACGGCCCAACGCACCCAATCTGGCAAGATGGATGGCACATAGACCACAGGGGTAAACCAGAAGGCCATTTGCAGGCCAATGCCCACGGCCTCCACCACATCTCGGGCAAAGGCGGCACAACAGGCCAGCAGCAATCCCAGCCCCATGGCAAGAAGTTGCTGGCAGTACAAGGTAAAAAGCACCCATAACAGCAATGAGGATGGTTGCCAGCCCATACACAAGCCAACAAATATGAGCAAGACCAGTCCGGCCAAAAAGGGCAACAGTTCCCCCAGGCAAATGGCCAAAGGAAACACCCGCAAATCCACCTCAACTTTGCCAATAATGTTCCGTCGGTCCACAAAGGCACGGGCAGTACGTTGCAGGGTCTGGGCAAAACAGCTCCAGGCCAAAAGGCCAGAAGCTACATAGAGCCCGTAGGACTGACCCGCTTCGGGCATGCGTGCCCCCATCATCTTGCCGAAGATGACAATATAGATGAACATCTGCACCAGCGGCCAGATGAACAGCCACACGCTGCCCAGAAAGGAACCGGCAAAACGGCTCTGCAAATCCTGTCCGCAGATACGCAGCGCCAGAGGGAAAAGAGCTACGAGTTCAGGCATAGTTCCCAGAATAGTTGCAGGTGACGCTTCATGGAGGCTTCCCAGGAAAAGACGGCTGCACGCTGCATGCCCAACTGGCGCATGGCTCTTCGCTGGTCTACATCTTCCAGCAGTTCTTTTAAAACAGCACGTATGGTGTCCACAAGGTGAGGAGGCACATGCCGGGCAGCACCACCACTGGTCTCCACCAAGGCCGGATCCGTGGAGGTGAGTACGGGACAACCGCAGGCCATGGCTTCTGCCACCGGCAGTCCGAAACCTTCGTACCATGAGGGATAGACCATAACGTCTGCCATCGTATACAAGGCAGCCAGTTCCGCATCCGGTACATATCCCAGCCAGTGTACATGAGGAGTACTCTTGATGGTATCGTAGAGCGCGGCATTGCCCCAACCAACCGCTCCGGCCAACAAAAGAGGATATTTTTTTCTGAGCGGCTCTGGCAAAGCGGTGTGGGACAGCAGAAGATTGTACTGATTCTTGCGTGGCTCCAGCGTGCCCACATGCAGGACAAAATGCTCGGGAAGGTGGTACATCTGGCGCACAAGTGCACATTGTTCCACGCTCATAGGATGAAAAACGGCGTGATCCACGCCATTGGGAATAGTAACAACCCTCCCCTCTGCCAGACCGTACTTGGCAAGCAATTCCTGTCGGACAGCTTCAGAAACGGTAATAATCCTGGTTGCCCGTGCAAGGCTACGCTGAAAGTGTCGTTCCATATGCCGTACGCGCTCGGCAGGATGCCACTCTGGATACCGGAAACAGGATAAGTCATGCGCCGTTACTACGGCTGTACGGGAGCGTACCGATGACCGCAGAATAAAATTGGGCTCAAAATAACAGTCGTACTGTGGTCCATGTTTCCACGAGGCCATATATCGGCAGGCGTTAAACACATTTTTGGCCGTTTGGTACAGCGTGGGATGTGTAGCAAGCACTTTTTTGCAACGCACGAGTAGCCCGGGGGAATCTGTTTTGGCCTGGGTTGGGTTGCATGGAGAGAAGTGCGTCTCAAACATAGAGCTCCGGGCAGCAGCCAGGGCGATCTGCCGCGCATAGCGACCAATGCCGGTCTCCTCTCCCAGCAGGGATGTTGTGTCGATGAATAATCGCATCAGCACTCCTCGCCTGTGGCGGCTGTCACGATGTCATGTAGTGGTGTCAGAACAGCTGTCCAAGATAGTTTTTTACCCACCAGAGCTACAGCACGTGCTGTGTCTTTCCCAGGAGTTTTGACAACATCGCGTATGGCCAAGGGAAATACCTCCAGGGGCACGGAATGAGCACAGGCTGCTACATCTTCCGGGAGTCCACGCAGTCCAAAGGGCGTGGAAATAGTCTCCAGACCATAGGCAAGGTATTCCACTACCTTGAGATTGGTACCGGAGCCGCTTGTCATAGGGTTCAAGGCAACGTCTGCCGCTTTGAGCAGGATATTTTTTACATTTTCCGATACAGACCCCAGAAGGTGTACGTTAGCAGGACGGGGTTGTTTACGCACACGCTCCTGAGTACTTACTGTGCCCGCCAGTAAAAACTGCACTTCTGGCACAGAAGGCGCCATATGGAAAATATGCAATGCGGCCTCTACATTGGGCGTATGCCCACTACCGAGAAACAGGGCCAGTTTGGCTTCCGGGTAGTCTAAACGGAAACGCAGACGCAGTTTGTCTTCTGTACTTGTATACGTTGTATGGGAGATATCGCAGCCATTGGGCAGCACATGACAATGGTCAAGCCTAAGAGCGAAGAGTGATATAAGTCGTTCCCTGTCGTCTGCAGAACATGCAAGCACGGCATGGGCATGCTGCGCACACATTTGTTCTACACATGTCACTTCTGCTGCAAGGTCAGGCGGTAACAGCTGCGCCTTGAGGTCAGCCTCCACATTATGGGCATCATAGATAAATGG
>JAFTDG010000122.1 GCA_017454325.1 Desulfovibrio sp.
ACAATGGCACAAAGATGCGGTGAATGCCGTTGCCTGTGTGAGCAAATTTTCACCACGTAATGCCATACATGAAAAAACTATGGGTGAAACCGTACACAAGGTTGCTCCAGATATACCTGTGACGCTCGGACATCGACTTTCAGGACGCCTCAATTTCCCGCGACGAGTTGCCACGGCCTATTTTAATGCTGCCGTACAACGCATACACAATGCCTTCCTAGATGCCGTTGAGAGTACCCTTAGCAACATGGGTTTACACGCAGCTATACGCCTGCTCAAAGCCGACGGTGGGGCCTTGCCGCTTCTACTATCACGTCAGGAACCTGTACAATCTATCCTTTCCGGCCCGGCAGCAAGTGTAATGGGGATACTGGCCTTGTGTGGCGACGACACAGACATACATCAGGGCTGCTCCCTGCTGCTGGATATGGGAGGAACAACCACAGACCTGGCGCTGTTTGTCGATGGTTCACCAGTAGTTGACCGCGACGGCATGTTGCTCAAAGGACGACGGACCTTGGTGCGTTCCCTCGCATCCCTCTCCATTGGTATTGGCGGTGACTCTCGCCTCAATGTCAGCACTCAGGATGGCACAGTCTGCGTACATGTTGGCCCTCTGCGTGAAGGACCGGCTATGGCATTTGGGGGAGATCGTCCCACCTTCTTGGATGCATGCAATGTGTGTAATGCCCGGGATGGGATGGATGCCACAGCAGGCAATACTGCAGCTTCTGCTTCAGGCATAGCGGTTCTAGCGGCCAAGTATGGGCTTTCACCTGAAAAACTCGCCTACTTGGCCATGGAGAACGCTCTGCTTCAGGTTGCTGAAGCTGCCCGCGTACTGACAGCAAATGTCAACGCTCAGCCCATATACACACTGGCAGCACTAAGAGCCGTACGCGAAGCACACCCTAAGTGTGTCAGACTCGTAGGCGGACCAGCAAATTGCGTAGCGCACAGGCTGTCATCATTGTTAGCATTACCCGTAGCAATACCACCACATGCAGATGTGGCCAATGCTGTGGGTGCTGCTCTGACTATCCCCACGGACACGTTGGATCTGTATGCCGACACAGGAAGTCGCAGGCTAGATGTGCCCGCACTGGAACTGCACGAGCGCATAGACAGTAATTATCGCATAGAGAATGCCCGGGAACGCGCCTGCCACTTACTGCGGGACCGTATGGTAGCGGCTGGAGTGGAAGACGTACATGTAGAAGTGACAGAAGCTGACGTCTTTGCCACGCTGGATGAAAACGGCCATGGCAGCAGAGATATACGCGTTACTTGCCAAGTGGTACCAGGTATCGCCGCTGCACTGCTATAATAGTCTTGACGTGTTGGATACATACCCATGCAAATTGTGCTCTATGAGCCAGAAATCCCCCCTAATACCGGTAATATTGCCAGGCTGTGCGCTGCCACCGGAGTTACGCTGAACCTTATTGAACCTCTGGGTTTTCGTCTGGAAAATCGCTATCTTAAGCGTGCCGGGCTGGACTACTGGCCCAATGTGCATCTGCGTGTCTGGCCTAACTGGCAAGCATTTGCTGCTGAGGGCCAGCATGGAGCACGATTGGTACTTACTTCTGCCCAAAAAGAAAAAGCGGAAACGTGTATACAACACTTTATCTTTGAAACCAGTGACTGTCTTGTATTTGGACCGGAAACTCGAGGTCTGCCGGCGAATATTCTGCATATCTCTCCGTTCAGGGTTCGCATCCCCGTTCTTGAGGGTCGAGTGCGCAGCCTGAATCTATCCACCGCAGCCGGCATTATACTCTATCAGGCATTGGCAAACACCGGCATGCTGGAGACGTGGATTTGAGCTGCCCACCCATTGCCGTGTGGGATTGCTGGTGGCTAGCCCCACTAGCTCTGGCACTGGATCTGCGTTTTGGAGATCCTGACCTACCTTGGCGGCATCCAGTCTGTTATCTAGGCAATCTGCTGCACACTCTGGAGATACCGGCCCGTCAGTTCATGCTGGCAGGCGGGACAAAACAGGAACCTATGCGCGGCCGGCTGTCCGGGACAATTGCCCTCACCATCCTGACAGCCGTGACAGGTCTTCTCGTCTGGGGGCTTGTTTCTCTTCCAGTACTTGGCACATTGATGGCCGTCTATCTTTCCTGGGCAGGACTGGCCATGGGCTGCCTGCTTTCCACAGGAAAGGAAGTTCTACACCGCGTGGAGTTCTATACAGAACCGGAAGCCCGTAACGCACTTTCCTGGCTCGTCAGTCGGGAAACCAGTACCATGGATCGCCCCCTTATGCGCAAAACGCTGGCTGATACGCTCTCCGAAAATCTGACGGATGCCTTTGTGGCTCCCTTTTTCTGGCTGCTGCTTTTTGGGCCTGTGGGACTATGGTGTTACAAAGCAGTGAGTACCACTGATTCCATGTGGGGATATGTAACTGCGCAATGGCGCTGGTTAGGTTGGGCTGGAGCAAAAACCGACGATATCCTGGCTTTTGTGCCTGCGCGTCTTTCAATCTGGTTCGTAAGATTAGTGGACATACTATCGCGTCTGTACGCTGCATGGAACCCCAGTAAGCGACCATGGACAGGTCACTGGCCAGGGGTACGTATCATTGCCCAACAGGCAAAGGGCATGCCCAGCCCCAATTCCGGCTGGTCCATGGCAGCCTGTGCATGGATGTGCGGCGCACGGATGGCCGGCCCGTCAGTATATTTCGGTGTTTATACGCACAAGCCTTGGCTAGGACCAGACAAGGCCAATGCCGCGACCTGGGATGCCCCGCGTATTGAAACCCTATGTAACTTGCTGCGTTGCTGTGCCCTGTACGGCGGTCTGGCCCTCTGGCTGACACTATGGATGGTGGGCATTGTGACAGGAGTGTTGTAGCGTGTTACTGGCGTTATATTCAGTATGTCTTATAGTAGGCATCCTAGTGGGATTGGCAGGAGTTGGAGGCATTCTCATCCCTCCAGCGCTTATCCTCCTGAGCGGATTGGATGCCCATACCGCCATGGGAACAGCTCTCACCTCCCTGTTGGCGCTGGGTGTGGTCGGCACATGGACGTATCACCACATGGGTTGCATACCCTGGCGCAGTGCCGTTCCCTATTTCCTTGGTGGTCTCGCTGCATGGCCCGGGGCTTTGCTTAATGCACATATCCCCGCCGGGCCTCTAGTGGTACTGTTGGCCTGTCTTATCCTGTTTGCAAGTTTCTGTGCCCTGCGTCCGCCACGACAGGGAGGAGGCCACGGCAGACAATCAATTTTCTGGGTGAGTCCATGGGGAATTTTTAGCATTGGCACGGTGACAGGGATACTGGCAGGCTTGACAGGAGCTGGCGGACCGGTGCTCTCCATACCTTGGCTTATTACCGTAGGAATACAGCCCATGACAGCGGTGGGTATGTCCATGCCCTATCAAATCGTCACCTCCGTAGCTGGCACACTTGGCAACATACAGGGTGGGCATGTGGATTTCTCCTTACTACCATCCCTTTGCGGCCTGGAAATTGCCGGCTTTGCAGGCGGTGTCATTCTGGCAGGACGTATTACCACTGCCATGCTTGGCCGAGTTATCGGCCTCCTATGCTTTGCGCTTGGCCTGTTCCTGCTGATACGCCAGCTTTGCTGACCCTCCCTTCGGAAGACAATATGTTGACATAAGATTGCCTCGCACCTACTTTGAGCGCAATATATTTTTTATTTCACGCCCCTCTGGGGTCTACAGTCAAGGAAGAACCATGCCACTGTGTACCATCGAAGAAGCCCTTACCGATATCAGGCAGGGCAAAATGATCATTTTGGTAGATGACGAAGAACGGGAGAATGAAGGTGATCTTACCATGGCCGCAGAATTTGTGACTCCTGAGGCCATCAACTTTATGGCGCGGTTTGGGCGTGGGCTCATTTGCCTGCCAATGGCACCGGAGCTTATCGATCGCCTGCAACTTCCGCTTATGACACAACGCAATGGTTCACGTTTCGGAACCAACTTCACCATCTCCATTGAAGCCCGCGAAGGCGTAACCACTGGTATTTCCGCAGCAGACCGCGCTACTACAATTAGAGCGGCCGTAGCAGACAATGCACGGCCTGACGATCTCGTCACTCCAGGGCATGTGTTCCCGTTACGCGCCAAGGGTGGTGGCGTGCTCTCGCGCACAGGCCAGACAGAGGGTGGCGTGGATCTGGCCCGTCTGGCCGGCCTGAAGCCCGCAGCCGTCATCTGTGAAATAATGAGGGAAGATGGCACCATGGCTCGCATGCCGGATCTGGAAAACTTCGCCAAAGAACATGCTCTAAAAATTGCTGCTGTGAAAGACATCATCCGCTACCGACTGGACAGGGGACAGGTTTCGGTACGGCGTGTTGCTGAAGCACATCTTCCCACACGCTTTGGCGACTTTCAGGTCATAGCATATGAGAATGATAATGATCCGCGTGCACATCTTGCCCTCATTAAGGGAGATCTCAATACCCCGGACCCCATACTGACGCGCATCCACAGCGAATGCCTCACCGGAGACGCTCTGGGTTCTTTGCGCTGCGACTGTGGCGGACAGCTGGGCGCTGCCCTCCGCCAGATAGAAAAAGAAGGGCGCGGAGCCCTGCTGTATATGCGCCAGGAAGGACGCGGTATTGGCCTTGCAAACAAAATTAAAGCCTACGCCCTGCAGGATCAGGGCTATGATACCGTTGAGGCAAATCAAAAACTCGGTTTTCCACCAGACCTGCGTGACTACGGTACCGGTGCACAAATCTTGGTGGATCTTGGCATCCACAAAATACGACTTTTGACCAACAATCCCAAAAAGATTGTGGGACTCTCCGGTTATGGCATTGAAATTATAGAGCGCCTGCCTATTGAAATGGATGCCTGTCCTGAAAATGAACACTATTTGCGTACCAAGAAAGAAAAAATGTCGCACATGCTTTCGTGTGCGCATTTGCGTTAGATAGGAATATTGTATGTTATAACATATGGATGTTTCTTCGCTGCATATCGATCCCTGTGCTGACCCAAATTTCTCGTTTCCTTCCCCTAGGCAAACGTGGAAAATCTGGCTATAGTTTCTAAAGATTGAATATGTTTGCACTACACATTCGTTCCGGTTTTTATATGGCAGATAGGGTCGCATGCTCGCGTCCCCCCGTATCATAATTTGGTAAGGAGGCTCTATGGCAAGCCAGGCGTTGATCAAGGATTTTGAAGAGTTACTCGGAAAGGAAAATGTCTTCAGTTCCGAAGCTGACCGCATGAGCTATTCCTATGATTCTGCGGTATTGCCACCGGTCATGCCCTCGTTGGTAATACGCCCAACCACGAGGGAACAGCTCAGCGCATGCGTAAAAAAATTGTATGAAAATGGTATCCCCATGACCGTACGCGGTTCCGGTACCAATCTTTCAGGAGGCACCATCCCAGACAAGTCTGATACGGTGGTCATTCTCACTACAGGGTTGAATCGTATTCTTGAAATCAATACCAATGACCTCTATGCCGTAGTGGAACCGGGTGTCATCACTGCTCAATTTGCTGCCGCTGTGGAAAAACAGGGGCTGTTTTACCCGCCGGATCCTGGCTCTCAGGCCGTGTCCACTCTGGCCGGAAACATTGCGGAAAACGCAGGCGGTCTTCGTGGTCTTAAATACGGTGTCACCAAGGACTACGTGATGGGGGTGGAATTTATAGATGCCACCGGCGCCACGGTCAAATCCGGCTCGCGCACAGTAAAATGTGTGACTGGCTATAATCTGGCCGGGCTTATCACGCAGTCGGAAGGGACACTGGGCATTATCTCCGAAGCCGTACTTAAGCTGGTGCCCCCGCCAAAAGCCACCAGAGCATGTATGGCCGTATTTGCCGACATGCAAGACGCTGCCGATGCCGTGGCGGGTATCATCGCCGCCCATGTGGTACCCTGTACCCTCGAATTCCTAGACAACAACACCATTATACGTGTAGACGATTACACCAAGGCTGGACTGCCGCGAGAAGCAGGTGCTATCCTGCTCATTGAGGTTGACGGGCATCCGGCACAGGTGGAAGACGATGCCGCAGCCGTTGAGAAGGTGCTCAAGGAAAACAAAGCAACGGCCGTGCATATTCCCAAGGATGCTGCCGAAAAATTCAAACTATGGGAAGCGCGCCGTGCAGCACTGCCCGTACTAGCGCGCTGCCGTCCCACTACAGTGCTGGAAGACGCCACCGTGCCGCGATCACAGATTCCTGCCATGGTCAAAGCTGTTAATGATATTGCAGCAAAATATCGTTTAGAGGTAGGCACGTTTGGGCACGCTGGCGATGGCAATCTGCATCCCACCTTTCTCTGTGACAAACGGGATAAAGATGAATTCAGTCGCGTGGAAGCGGCCATTGACGAAATGTTCGACGTGGCAATCAAGCTCAAAGGCACACTTTCTGGGGAACACGGTATTGGCACTGCCAAAGCCAAGTGGATGGAAAAGGAAACGTCGCGCGGCACCATTCTGTTCTCACAACGCCTGCGTCGTGCCCTTGACCCCAAAGGCCTGTTGAATTCCACAAAACTGGTCGGCATTTAAGGTCAATGCTGTGAACCTACGCTTGGCATCCGTCATGGCAAGTGACTTGTTGTGGCTTTAATGCAACTGTGCGCATCTTTACTCAAGGCGCACGTAAAATGATACAATGCAACCGCTCCAGGAGCGTTTCATGACTACTTTGCACGAACTTGCCCAGCGGCTTTTGGTGCTGGACGACAGAATCACCGACTGCATGAAATGCGGCATGTGCCAAGCCGTATGTCCCATGTTCGGTGCTACAGGCATGGAAGCCGATGTGGCGCGCGGCAAGCTTGCGCTCATCGACAACCTAGCCCACGAAATGCTGAAAGACCCAGCGGCTGTGGCCGAAAAACTGGGCCGCTGCCTTTTGTGTGGCTCCTGTCAGGCAGCCTGCCCGCCCGGGGTTAAAATTATGGAAATCTTCATGGAGGCCAGGGAAATAGTCAACGAATTCCTCGGCCTGCATCCCGTGAAAAAAATGATTTTCCGCACCCTGCTGGCCAAACCCGAATTATTCAACTTTGCCATACGTGTTGGCGCGCCCATGCAGGGCCTTATGTTCAAAAAAAGCGGCGACGCCCAAGGCACGGTATGTGCTCCCTTCCTAAACTTCATGCTGGGTGATAGGCATATTCACCCCTTGGCTAAAACACCTATTCATACCCGCTACGGCGTCATTGACGAACCTCGTGGCTCTGGCGGCATCAAGGTGGCTTTCTTCCCGGGCTGCGTTGGTGACAAAATGTATACGGACATGACTGAAGCATGCCTGAAAGTACTGCGTTACCACAAAGTAGCGGTGTTTATGCCCGCAGGCCTGACTTGTTGCGGCATTCCTGCTCTTTCATCTGGCGATGTCAAGGGTATGCTCCTTCAGTTACGTGCCAACATACAGGCTTTGCGCAACGGTGATTATGATTACGTATTGAGCCCCTGCGGATCGTGTACCGCCACCATCAAAGAATTCTGGCCACGCTATGCCCTTCGCCTTGGCACACAAGAGAAGAGCATTATCGAAGGCATTGCGGCCAAAGCCATGGATATCAACGCTTTTTTGGTTGATGTTCTCAAAGTTGAAGCGGCCCAACCATCCAACGATGCCATAAGCGTGACGTACCATGATTCCTGTCATCTAAAGAAGTCACTGGGCGTAGCTGCGCAACCGCGCATTATCATTCAGGCCAATCCCGCGTACAAACTTACAGAAATGGCCGAAGCTGATCGATGCTGTGGGTGCGGCGGCTCATTTAATCTGTTCCATTACGACTACTCCAGAAAGATTGGCCAACGCAAACGTGACAATGTGGTTGCTTCTGGGGCACGTATTGTTGCAGCGGGATGCCCCGCCTGCATGATGCAGCTAGAAGATGTGCTTTCACACAATCAAGATGCCGTGCGAGTCAAGCATACTGTAGAATTGTACGCTGAGAGTTTACATTAACGGTCCTGAACGGGGTGTCCCGTAAAAGTTACGGGCCCCCCAGAGTAATACATATTCAGAACCAAGGAGATCGTATGACCCCTCAGGAACTGGTAGAAGCGTTCTCTGCCAAGGCTCAGGCTGTGAACGCCGTGGTGCAGGAAGTTCCCACCATGGCTGCAGCCCTGCAGTATGTGGTAGATGTGTGCGCAAATAAGGCCCCTGCGGAAATACTGGCTGACGAGCCAGGCACTGAAAAAGGGCCGCTTGGCCCCAACAAACAGCCTACGCGCGTGCAAAAGATTGTGGCAGCCCCACAGTTGGCGGAAGAAGATTTTGCCCTTCTGGCAAAATCCTGTGAAGAAAAAGGTTTCCTCTGCCTGCGCGAAGGTGTGCGTAAATATCTTTCCGGAATAGACGTAGGTGTTGGTTTGGCCGAACTTGGTGTGGCCGCCAGTGGCACCTGTCTTTGCAATACGGATAACGAGGATGTACGCCTTTCCGGCATGATCTCCGAAATTTCCATATTGCTGCTCAAGAAATCCACCATTTACCCGGACCTGCCCTCCATCGCTGATAAACTGCGCGATCGCATGGGCCACGGCGAACCAACCTACACGACCTTTATTACCGGCCCCAGCCGTACCGCTGATATTGAGCGTGTGGCAGCCGTTGGTGTGCATGGGCCACTGGAACTGCACATTATCCTTCTGGAGGACTAAACCATGCATGACGCCCTTGTAAGCAAGTCTGGTTATCACAAGGAAATAGACCAGGCGCTAGATGACGATTTTCTGCGTCGCACCCTAGACACTTTTGCCGTGTCCTACCGTGCTAATCGTGAAGCCGTGTTCAAGGATGTGGACGAAAAAGGCCTGATCAAGAAGATAGCTGATGCAAAGGACTACGCATGCCAGCACATGGAAGAGCTGTACAGCAAGTTCAAGGCAGAAGCCGAAAAACGTGGTGTACATGTACACCGGGCAAAAGACGCCGCTGAAGCAAACCGTAACATTGCTGACATTGCAAAACAGAACAATGTCAAAAGAATCGTCAAATCCAAATCTATGACCGCTGAAGAGATCCATCTCAATACGGCCTTGGAGAAGGAAGGACTTATCGTAGACGAGACGGATCTGGGTGAATGGATTATACAGTTGCGCCATGAAGGCCCATCGCACATGGTTATGCCTGCCATCCATCTTTCGCGCTATCAGGTAGCCGATGATTTCACCAAGGTGACAGGCGAAAAACAAGATACGGACATACAACGTCTTGTAAAAGTTGCCCGTGTGCAGCTGCGCCGCAAGTTTATTGCGGCAGACATGGGCATCAGCGGATGCAACTTTGCCATTGCAGAAAATGGTGCTGTAACCACTGTCACCAATGAAGGCAATGCACGCATGGTCACCACACTGCCACGAGTGCATGTAGTTCTGGCCGGCCTCGACAAACTCATCACCAAACTGGAAGAAGTGCTGGATGCTGTGCAGGTGCTGCCACGCAATGCCACGGCGCAACGACTGACCTCATATTTCACCCTGATGTGTGGAGCTGGTCAGTGCCAGGCAGAGGGCAATGACAACGGCCGTAAGATCATGCATGTGGTCTTTCTTGACAACGGCAGGACTGAAATTGCCAAAGACCCTCTGTTCAAACAGATATTCCGTTGTGTGCGCTGCGGCGCGTGTGCCAATGTCTGCCCCGTGTTCCGCCTGGTTGGTGGTCATAAAATGGGCTACGTCTACATTGGGTCTATTGGGCTCATTTTGACCTACTTCTTCCACGGTCACGACCGTGCGCGCATCCTATGCCAGAACTGCATTGGCTGTGAATCGTGCGCCAATGTCTGCTCTGGTGGCATTGAACTGCCACGCCTGACGCGTGAAATTCGTGCCCGCCTCAATGCGGAGGAGGGCTCCCCCATCGAAGGAACATTGATGAGTGCGGTGATGAAAAACCGCAAAATGTTCCACAATCTGATGAAATTCGCCAGTTTCTCCACAAAGCCCTTCACCGGCGGTACGCAATTCATACGCCATCTGCCTATGGCAGTGCTTGGCAAACATGGCTACAAGGCATTGCCGGCTCTTGCTTCCAAGCCTTTCCGCGACAAATGGTCTCAAATCGCACCCCACGTGCAAAATCCGAAATTCCGTGTGGCTCTTTTTGCCGGTTGCGCTCAGGATTTCATCTATCCAGAACAGCTGGAAGCCGCTGTCAAGGTGCTAGCCGCCAAGGGCGTAGCTGTAGACTTCCCCATGGAGCAGACGTGTTGCGGACTGCCTCTGGAGATGATGGGACAGCGTAAAACATCCATTGATGTTGCCAACCAGAACATGGCTGCCTTCAGGGGCGGCAACTATGATTATATTGTCACGCTCTGTGCAAGCTGCGCGAGTCATCTCAAGTTCGGCTATTCTGAAATACTGGATGGCACAGCCTCAATGCTTGAGGCACAGTCCTTCGGAGCAAAAATCATTGATTTCAGCTCGTTTGTACACGATGTATTGGGTCTTAAGCCCGAAGACTTCAATAAATCAGCACAAAAGGTCACCTATCACGCTTCCTGTCATCTATGCCGCAAGCTAAATGTGCATGAGGCCCCCCGCGAGCTCATTGCTGATGCTGCAGAATACGTGCCTTGCGAGGAAGAAGAAGTGTGTTGCGGATTTGGCGGTACGTATTCCGCCAAGTTCCCGGAAATCTCGGCTCAGATTTTGAACAAAAAGCTGGATCATGTAAAAGAAACCGGAGCGTCACGCCTTGTGGTGGACTGCCCTGGGTGCGTCATGCAGCTGCGCGGCGGTGCAGAAAAGCGTGGCATGCAGGTTAAGGTTGACCACATTGCCCAGTTGCTTGCTGAAAATCTGAAATAGGAATTTGTGCTGCGTAGCTGTCGTACGCTGGTGCCTGGTTTTAGACCGGGCACCAGCCGCACCAAAGAGTGCGGCGAATATGCGGCAACAACAGCCACATTTGAATCCGTGCCGGTCTAAGCGGGGGGGACCGGCGGGAAACTAACGCGTTTCCGGCGGGAAAAGTTTTCCCCGATTCAAGGCTCACGAAGGGAGGTTTTATATGTCCACTGGCATGCTTGCATTGCTTGCAATTTTACCCATCCTCGTTGCGCTAGTGCTGATGGTTGGCCTGCGCTGGCCATCCACCAGAGCCATGCCGCTGGCCTTTCTTACCGGTGCAGTACTGGCTATGGCTGTGTGGGGAATGCCATTCAAACACGTTGCAGCTCTTTTTGTTGAGGGCACGGTCAATGCCATAGGCGTGTTGATTATCGTTTTTGGTGCTATTCTCATCTACTATACCCTGCAATCCAGCGGAGCCATGGAGACCATCCAGGCTGGCATGACAAAAGTCAGCCCTGACCGCCGTGTGCAAGCCATTATTGTGGGCTATATGTTCGGTGCCTTCATCGAAGGTGCGGCCGGTTTCGGTACGCCTGCGGCACTAGCTGCGCCCCTTTTGCTGGGCCTGGGCTTCCCGCCCGTCTGCGCAGCCGTGGTCTGTCTGGTCTTCAACTCCTTCCCCGTGACTTTCGGCGCCGTGGGTACGCCCGTTATCGCCGGTTTCAAAAGCCTTGCCGTGCCGGCGGGCGTTGCCGATCAGCAAGCCCTTTTTCACCTTATTGGTGAAAACGTCACCCTGATGCATGGGGCTATGATCTTCATTCTGCCCATCTTCATGCTTGGCTTCATGACCCGCTTCTATGGCAAGAACAAGAGCTGGGCTGAAGGCTTTGCGGCCGCACCGTACTGCATCATGGCCGGCCTGATCTTTGCTATCCCTTACTACATCATTGCCTGGGGTGCCGGTCCGGAAGTGCCCTCCCTTGTGGGCGGCCTTGTGGGCCTGGCGGTACTTATCTTCCTCACGAAGAAGGGAATATGCGTGCCCAAGGGGAACTGGCAGTTTGCACCGCAAGCCGAATGGAAGCCAAGCTGGACCGGTCAAATTGCTGCTTCTGACGTAACTGAATACAAGGAACACATGAGTCAATTCATGGCTTGGTTGCCCTATATTCTCTGCGGTGCCATCCTAGTGGTAACACGCGTGCCCGCATTTGGCCTCAAGGCCATCATGGCCTCCAACCCCGCGGCAACCTTTGCGCTGCCGCAACTGGCCGACGGCATCAAGCTCGGTGCCTCCATCAACCTTCTCTGGTTGCCCGGCACCATTCCCTTCATTTTGGTATCATTGTTGACCATTGCGTTGCACGGCATGAATAGTACGAAGGTGAGCGAGGCCTGGGGGACAACCTTCCAGAAGATGAAGGCACCCACCATCGCCCTGATTGCCGCTGTGGCCTTGGTATCCATCTTCAAGGGTTCTGCGCAGAATCCTCTTGGCTATGACTCCATGCCTCTTGCCATGGCCAAGGTCTGCGCCGCAGCAGCCGGCTCTGCCTGGCCGGCACTGGCCTCCTACATCGGAGGGTTGGGCGCGTTCATCACTGGTTCCAACACAGTATCCGACATGCTCTTCGCCAACTTCCAGTGGGATGTTGCTCAGCAACTGAGCTTTAATGTCAAGCAGTCCATTGCTGTTATTGCCGCACAGGGTGCTGGCGGTGCCATGGGCAACATGATCTGCGTGCACAATATCGTGGCTGCATGCGCGGTAACAGGCCTCATTGGACGTGAAGGCGACATTCTCAAGCAGACCATCTGGCCCTTCCTGCTCTATAGTATCCCCGTTGGCATTGTGGCGTCCATTCTCTGCTTCAGTGTGTATGCTTAACATCTGCCATTTCTAAATAAGGTGCCCCCGTAAACAGTAAAATTGTTTACGGGGGCTTTTTACATATAAATATCAACAAGACGTACTTAGAAGAATATGGTCAATTGGTGTCTCGACGGGGCTGCAAATAGTACGGCTGAAAAAAAAGACGGTATTGTTTGATAGGAATAAAATGCGGGGGTCGTGTAACACTGCCTTCGATAGACAAGGGCTTATCTGAAAGCCCGAATGGTTGGAGATGCCCGGGCTTGGCTACACGGGAAACTCCCTCACCGGAAAGGTTGAAAACCGGAAGGCTTACAACTCCAGTTCCAGCCATAAGCACGGCAGTAGCATTGGCAGAAGGCGTCACAGGCTGAGCTCTGTTCCAAGACATGCTCTGTAACAAGCTAGGTTTTGTCATCTCAGAATGGCGCAATACAGCCATAAAATCATTACCTGTACGACCTACAAATGTCACAAGCGATGTACCGTCACCGTAAACGAGGAGACTAACGGGCATGGTGCCACCATGAATGCCAAAAAATGCCGACCGTGCACCAGCTGGCATGACAGTCCACCCGTCATCCTGAGCAGATACTGCAGGTACTGTGGCAACAGGAATTGTAACTGCTATTGTCAACAGAAAAAAAAGAAAAATACACATAGGCGTCCCTAAAATGCTACGAATAGCTCTCAGCAAGGCATAACCCCATTCATGTGCTGGAAAAACATTTATTATGGAAAATTTTGTCTAATTGAACATACTCTGCTCGAATAAAGGAATCAACGCCGCTTTTTTTGACGGACAGCAGGCTGTTGTACAGGGGCCGGAAGAGGTGGTGAGAGATCCGGTGGAGGTGGGATACTGGGCACATCGGTATTACTGCCAAGGTAATGGAGAAAAAAATCCTGTAGTGCTTTATGCATGCTTTTATGCACGTCTGCCTTTACTTCAGGCGGGACAGATCGGCACATTTCGGGGAGTTCATCAGCCAAGGACTCGGGACACAGTGCCATAAGTGCCCCGGCATCGGCTTGTGGCAGTAAGAGCCAACGTGCTTTTTTATTCACTAATTCAAAAATGCGCCGAGCATGAAGCGAAGGAGGATTCATACTGTCATTTCCCGCTGCAATAAGTAGCAGGGGGGGATAAAACCATCGGAATGAACTGTGTGAAAAGAGCATGCCAAAGGCTGGTGAAATTGCCGCGACTGCCTTAACACGATTATCAGCTAAACTCTTTGTCAGAGGTAAGTGCTTACAAAGCATGTTGATACGATTCCTGGCCCAAATATGGCAATACATGTCAAATGCGTTTGTATTGTCACAATATGCTGGCCAATGGTCGCAGTTTGGCAACGCTCCACCTAAAAGCAACGCGGCTGTGCCTCCCGCTCCGAATCCGATAACACCCATGCGCGTACGATCAATACATGATTCCATGTCTGGCGTAGCCAACAATAAATCAATCGTCCCTACAAGTTCTCGAACTCTGCTGTCCAATTGCCTCCAGGTGAGCAAATCGTCCATGTTATCCATATTGTCCCGGGGATGATTGGGCACAGCGACCACAAACCCCAGAGAAGCAAGCATGGTAGCCGTATCATGGTAGGTAAAGCGGTTACCAGCGGTGTCATGTGAAAGAAGCAGAAGGGGGAAACGTTCTTCAACCGGCTTGCCTCCAAGGGCAGCGGCAAATTTCCATGGACTGTAATTAAGATCACGGGGAGGTCGAATGCTGGGGTACCATATATTGACATCAAGCCGCAGGGCTCCTTCGGGTAACCATAACCCCAAAGTACGAAATCCAACATGATAGGCAGAATCAGCATAAGCACAAGGACAAGCCAGCAGCATCAGAAGTACAGAAATCGCAGAAATTGCCAGATATTGTCTCATACGCGTGTTGTGCCATAAGGCGGCTTAGGGTACAAGAGTGAACCACAACATCTGCAAGGAGCGTTTTCTACATGGATATGCTGTATGCAGCGATTGATGCAATCTTGCATATAGATGCACATCTTTTTGCCCTGGCGACACAATATGGTCCCTGGATCTATGCAATCCTATTCTGCATCGTTTTTGCTGAGACAGGCCTTGTAATCACACCTTTTTTGCCAGGAGATTCCTTGCTCTTTGCATCGGGCGTGGCGGCAGGGGCCGGGCTCATGGGATACTGGCAGGCTATCGCGTTACTGCTGACAGCGGGCGTACTAGGAGACGCAGTAAACTACAGCATTGGTCGTCATGTAGGCCCAGCCATCTTTTCTCAGGAAAACAGACTCATCAAGAAGGAATATCTACTCAAGGCGCACCAGTTCTATCGACGACACGGTGGCAAGGCCATCGTGCTAGCACGATTCGTGCCTGTTGTACGCACTTTTGCTCCCTTTGTGGCAGGCATTGCTCTCATGCACCCGCCCACTTTCTTTTTGTTCAATATAACCGGATGCGTCCTGTGGGTTGGCAGCCTCGTATCTGCCGGCTATTTTCTGGGCAATCTTCCCTGGGTACGGGAACATTTCAGCGTCATCGTCTACGCAATCGTGGCGCTTTCCCTGTTGCCCGTGGGGATTGAGATATTGCGCGCCCGCTTAAAAAAGGGGAAATGAAATCTTCCTTCCCAGCGCTAATTCAAGGAGCATCCCCACGAATCTCTTGCGGAAGATTGTCAATAATCCAACGCGCACACATTTGAGGAGTAAAATCCTCTCCTGCGGGGCAGCGTATATCGGCATAACGAAGATACAGGTCATACCGCTCGCAAAAAAGATCCTTAAGGCTTTCACCTGGGGCCATGGCTATACCCCTTTCCGGATTACGGGCCACACGTTCCTCAATCAGCGGAAACGGAACATCTAGAAAGATGATAGGGCCAAGTGACGACAAATGCCGCATAGACTCCTCACGGTATACAACACTGCCACCTGTGGCAATGACCGCCCTGTGTATCCTGATTGCACTGACAATTTTTGCCTCCACATCTAGAAAAACTGTTTTTCCCAAAGCATCAGTGATATCCTGCAATCGTGCACCGTAGGTGGCCTCAATCAAGCAATCACTGTCCATGAATGTCCAATTGAGTTCTCGCGCAAGTATTTTACCAACAGTAGACTTGCCCGCTCCTGCCATACCAATGAGGCTGATTGCCGGAGCGGGCCGAACAGGTGATGTAATGAAAGATTGCTGCAACTGCATCGCATCTCCTTACAATGCCCTAAAGAGTTGTCGATATCTTCCGTAAAGATGACTAGAGGTAGATTCTCATGAACAAAATTGCATCTTACATCCTTCTGTCCTGTGCCATTGTATGCTTTGGCTACGCACAGCCTGTTAGAGCCAAGGCCGCTTCACAATTTCCCGTTGTAACCAGAGATGGCGGGACTAATATAACGCATATCTGGCTGCACAAGGGCGGAGGACGCCTGTATTGGAACACGCTTGTTTACCCTCTCCAGATCCGCCTTGAAGGCGCACATTTTGTCGATCCCGCATCCGTTCCTGAACTGGTTACCACACCTCCGCCAAGGAAAAGGCACGCCCAAACCAGAAGATCAGGCCGACACAGTCCCCGACGTACAGCACAGACACAAAAGAAGGAAGTAGTACAACCAGCACCTGCGGATGCAGGACAAACGGCCTTACGGCCGCCTTCTCAAGCAACTTCTTCTACAAAATCCGCTACTGATTCTTCACAAAAAGCTACACCAAGAAGGCCTGCCATTTCATCGACTACTGACCGTGCTGCACCACCGCCTGTAACTACGTTCACCGACCTTCGCTAGGGAAGATTGCCATAGTCCCCTTGTTCTGTGATGTGAAGCGGCCCTCGTGCAGCTATTCCACAGTAACGCTTTTTGCCAGGTTACGGGGCTGGTCCACATCTTTGCCAAGATAATCTGCCACCTCATAACTGAAAAGTTGTAATGCAGGCAGAGCTACAAAACCTGCCAAAGGTGATGGCAAACGCGGAATTTCCCAGATATCCTCGACGTGAAGATTCAGTCCTTCATTAGTCAGGGCAATGACTTTGCCCTGCCTCGCCTGCACCTCCACCATATTAGATACAACCTTAGGTAGCAGTGCGTCATCTAACGCCAAAACAAACGTGGGGAAACTCGGATCAATCAATGCGATGGGACCATGTTTCATCTCGCCAGCAGCATAACCCTCAGCATGAATATAGGAAAGTTCCTTAAGCTTGAGCGCCCCTTCCAGCGCTAAAGGATAGCAATGCCCACGGCCCAGATAGAAAAAGTTACGAGCTTGTGCGTATTTGCGTGACAACTCCCTTGCCCTCTGATGCATAGATGGCAAGGCCGCATCCAGCAAATCAGGCAGCCCCGCAAGAAGTTCAAGAGTCGTACGGCGTTCTTTCAAAGTCATGCCTTCATTGCGACGTGCCCAGTAAAGAGCCATAAGCGCCAACATTAACATTTGGCTGCACATAGCCTTGGTAGAGGCGACACTGATCTCTGGCCCGGCTTGCGTATAGAGCACGGCCGAGGCCTCACGGGCTATGGAAGACCCCACTACGTTACAAAGACCAAGTACCGGCACTCCGCACTTTCTTGCAGCACGTAAGGCAGCCAGCGTATCAGCCGTTTCGCCGCTCTGGCTAATGACCAGAACCATATCATCTTCGTCAAAGAGCATGGTCTCCCTGTAGCGAAACTCTGAAGCTATTTCCACCTGCACCGGCACATGTGCCCAGTGTTCCAATAAATGACGCCCCCACAGGCCAGAATGATATGAAGTGCCACATGCCACAATATGCAGACGTCGTGGCACTGGTAACGCATCCAATTCTTTGAGCACAACATCGCCCTCATGTGTACGGCCGGCTAGCCCGTCAAGGATAACACGGGGCTGCTCGAATATTTCCTTAAGCATAAAGTGACGATATCCACTCTTTTGCGCGGCCTGCATATCCCACGCAATAGTGTGTGCCTCATGTACCACAGGGCGCAGATCTTCCAGATGCAGCACTTCATAAGTGGTCGCAGTCAAACGTACGATCTCACCATCTTCGAGAAAGATAACCTTGCGTGTAAAGGGTAAAAAGGCAGGAATATCCGATGCGACAAAGTTCTCCCCAGTACCCAGGCCAAAGATGAGCGGAGCAGACATTCGCGCCGCGTAAATGACACCCGGTTCGGCCCTGTCCATGAGGCAGACGGCATATGCACCATGGGCTTCTCGCAGAGCCTCTGCAAAAGCATGCAGCATATCCGGCGCATTTTTGCGACGCTCCTCAATAAGATTTACGAGAACTTCCGTATCTGTTTCAGAACTGAAGGTATAGCCCTTTGCAACAAGTTCTGCCTTGAGCTCCTGAAAATTCTCAATGATACCATTATGTACCATGGCCAATGACCCATCGTTGGAACAATGGGGATGGGCGTTTCGTTCTACGGGAGCACCATGTGTTGCCCAGCGGGTGTGCCCCATGGCACAGGTGGGCGTAGTCACGCCTACCTCTTGAGCAAGTTTTTCCTCCAAAGCCACAAGTTTGCCAGTGGCGCGTACAACACGCAGATTCCCATGTCCGGGAAAGGCAACGCCTGCGGAATCATAGCCCCGATATTCCAAACGACGCAGCCCCTCTATCACAACGGGAACAGCGGGCCTGTGCCCAGCGTATCCTATAATGCCGCACATACGGATCTCCTTTAGCCTGTGATCAGATGTAGCACCACTTTGCCTGTTAAAAAGAAAGCCGAAACCGTGTAACGGCTCCGGCCTTAAACTAAAGATTATCGCTATGCCGAAGATGAGAAAACCGGCAGAGTGCAGTATGCCTCTGCATCACAATCCCTTTCTGTCCACAAGATCCATATTGCGTACTTCCACCGTAGCAGTGGAAAAAAGGCGTTGCATAAAAACGGCGAACAATCCTTCAGCACGCTCACGTTGTGCAGCACCAGCCATGATGTCCTTGATCGCATCCCACTCGCTGTTGTCTGGAGGCTGTACGGCATCCACATGTACTAACACAGCACCGCTGCCCTCCTTGGCATCTGTGACAGCAAACGGTTTAGGGAGCCACTGCCCCACACTGGCCCCAAAAACTGCTGATGAAAGCTCCGAGCTCGGAGCAAACTCCGCAAGAGAGCCGTTGCGCTCCATAGGGGCAGCACTACGTATGCCCAGGCTGGCCTTGAGCGTCGGGCTAATTACCCCATCCGCAAGGCCCTTGCGACGTTCGGCAGCAGCGCGCATGGCTGCATCCAAAGCCTTTTCACTCTGTAGGCGATCAATGATAGTTTTTTTAACGGCTTCCTGCGGTTCAATGGAAGCTGGAACAGCTTTCAGAACTCGTGCTACAATATAGGCATCGCCTGCCTCCAACGCTCTGTCCATAGGGGACTCTGCAGGAGTATTTAGCAAGGCTTCGGCATCATCGGGCTTGATGCCCAGCTTTGCGGCCAATTCAACGGCTGAAACTGGACCAATCTCTGCGAGCTTAAGTCCCAGCTTTTGAGCGCTTTTGTCCAACTGTTTGCCCAAGATATTATCTTCAATGAGAGTGTCGAGCGCGTCACGCAGCTTGTCCGCACCTTGCTCTTGAGCCATGGCAGCACGCACTTCAGCCGCAGCGTCTGCAAAAGGTCGGGTGCCAGCGGCTCGCTTTTCTTCCACTTGAATAATATGCAAACCAAATCGACTGCGTACCGGCTCGGAAATTTTACCAGGTTCCAAAGCAAAAGCGGCCTTCTCAAAAGGTTCAACGGTCATGCCGCGTTTAAACCAACCCAATTCGCCACCAGGACCAGCGGCATTGGGACCGTTATGGGCATCAGCAACCTCAGAAAATTTCTTGCCGCTAGTGAGTTCAGAAACAATAATTGATGCCTGTTCCTGCGCTTTTTTGACATCAGCTTCTGGCGCATCCTCTGCTAGAGGCACGAGAATATGACGTGCTTTTACTTGCTCCTCCTGTGAAAAACGGGCAAGGTTTGCTTCATACCAGGCACGAGCATCCGCTTCACTGATTGAGTCCGGCTTAACGAGATCTTCAGGGGCAACACGAATATAGGCAATCGTCACCTTGGCCGGAATGGAAAAATCGTTTTTATGTGCTGTATAGTAATTTTCTACCGCATCGTCTGCTGGCTTGTATGTATCCTTAAACTGAGAAGCCGGCACAAAAAGGTAGTCAACACTGCGTTTTTCACGCAAAAAATCATAACGGTTACGAGACGCATCCGGACTTGTCCATGCAGCTGCGGTTATCAGAGCATACATTTTTTGCCGCAGCAACTCATCGCTCATCTCGCTCTCATACTGGGCAGGCGACATATGCTGCGCCTCCAGCAGGCGCTGATAGGTCGCAGGATCGAACTGCCCCTGTTCATTCTGAAAGGCCTTGATCTGCCCCACGGCAGCGCGTAATTCCAGCGGAGTCACAGCAAGCCCCGCGTCAGCAGCAGCTTTTTTAAGAAGTGCCTGCTCTACGAGACCACGCAAAACCTGTCTTCCCAATTCTTGCTTGAACTGTTCACGTCCAAGCCCTGGATTTTGACGCAATACGGCTTCTTCAGCTCGGCGATACGCTATTTCAAAATCCCGTGCTGTGATGGCATCTCCATTAACCGTAGCCACGAGGTTGACTGTGTCACCCTCGTTCAGGCTGCCAACGCCCCAAAAGACAAAGACCAGAATAATGATGCCGAAGGCCAGTTTGACCCCAAAGGACTGAGCATTGGATCGAATATATTCAAGCATGCGAGTACCCACCTGCATAACGCTTTTCTTTCAAGTTTTTTAGTATAGACGGAATCTCGTGAATATTCAAGAATCTGTACGGTTGCTGATTTCAACACTGCCTTCGCTGCCTTAACGAAGCTCCAAGACGGACTTGCTTCCCGTGCATGAATAGCATAGTGTTTAAGAAATATCTTTGGTAAGCCGGTACAAACGGGGGAATATATGACCTATTTTGAGCCCATGTCCGGCGTGACTCTGTATGTGACGCCCAATGCCGGTGACGATTCGGGATTCATTACATACTATCCCTCTATTATGAGTGACATCACTGCGGCTACGGAACAATTGATGTCACAAGACAGCTGTACTTCATTCAATCAAACGCAATTCCGCATGGCGGCAGAAAATATGATCGGCCTTGGGGCCATAGCCAGCGACTGGGCCTAACTACATGTATTTCATATTGCAACACAGGGATTGCCGGAAACATATCTCACGATATTGCTGTGCTGCTGTTGCGTTTGCGCTAATGCAAAAAGAATACGCTATCTAAGCATTTTTGCAGCAAATGCTGCCGCACCAAAGCCATTGTCAATATTCATCACTGCAACGCCGGGTACACAGGTACATAGCATAGTAGACAGTGCAGTACGGCCGCCTTCACCCAGGCCATAGCCCACAGAAGTGGGTACGGCCACAACGGGACAAGGCACAAGTCCGGCCAACACACCCGGGAGCGCACCCTCCATGCCCGCTACGGCAATAATGATACGTGCATGACGCAGCGCTTCCAAATGGGGAATAAGCCTGTGCAGCCCTGCCACACCGACATCAGTTATACAGCCGCAAGATTTACCCCAGAACGCAAGTGCACCATAGCTCTCAAGGGCCACGGGAATATCTGCGGCGCCTGCAGAAACTACAAGCACATCTCCCTGCTGTGGAAAAGGACGCACCATACTGGTGGCAATCTGCCCGCCAAGAGTAAAGAGCCTTGCTTCTGACCAGTAACATCCCGAAGAAAAATGTTTCTCGAGCAAAGATGCCTGCGCTGCACTTACCCTTGTGACCAGTACCGAGCCCTGTGCAGCGAGTCGCTCCACTGCACCCAGCAACGCGGTGTCGCTCTTGCCTTCAGCAAAGACGGTTTCTCCCAGCCCTGTACGCAGGGAACGCTGTGTATCAAGAGCCAGCCCTTGTAAGGTATCATACACAGCATCATCACCCAAGCGCACCAGCGCCTCATGTGGGGTAAGTTCGCCCTCTGCCACGCTTTGCAATATTTTCAATGTCATCTCATTCATGGCATGTTCAGTACAGCAAACAGGATGGGCTGTCACGCACTGGCAGAAGGTCGGCAAGGTCAATGCCATGCGGACTAACAACTGCACGAAAAGGATACATTTCCACCCCGGCATCTCTGGCCTTATAAAACAAGGCTGCATATTCCGGGTCTATGCAGTCGGCCGGTGCGAAACACCGGCCATCAGGACGCTGCACAAGAAAGAACATAGCCGCGCGCTCGCCGCAAGCGACAATATCGATGAGTTCAAGCAAATGCTTCTGCCCACGTACGCTGGCCGCATCAGGAAAACATGCCACATCGTCCTCAACCATGGTGACATTCTTGCACTCCACCCACAATGGAGGCATGTCTGCTCCTGTCAACAAGGCGTCCAGCCGGCTTTGCCCACGTTTTACCTCACGCATAAGCGAGGCATACCCTGCGGCGAATGGCAATCGTCCCGCCCTAAATGCGGCTTCCAGCATACGGTTGGGCACACTTGTGTTCACCCCCACCCAAAAACCACGGCCAAGAGTACTTACTGGTGTATCAGCAATCCCGCTGCCATCGTCCCATTGCTTCAGCCAAACACATTCCTGCGTATATTTTAGCTTACGCGCAGGATTTGTCGCTGGTGAGGCTAGCACAGGCACACCTGGACGCGTAAGGCCAAGCATGCTGCCGGAATTATTGCTATGCGCCCACACAAATGCATTGCCACACTGCAAAAGCACGCTGAAACGCTTGCACCGTTCCACGAACGAACCTGTTATACAGTTGGATGGCAGGGGAATGAGCGGGGCTGACATTGATACGTCAGCCGTATTCTGCCTGAACATCTTATTTACACCTAAGGATGAAGTTGCTACCATTTTTTTATAATGGTGTTGTAGCATGGAGAGACATACTATCTCATCACCGGCACTGCGTAAACGCGAAGGAGTTTCGTATGCAGATTTCCCAACGATTGACCAGTATCAGGCCTTCTCTGACGCTGAGCATCAACAGCCGTGCGCTTGAACTGAAGGCGCAGGGCGTCGCGGTCACCAGCCTTGCCGTGGGTGAGCCGGATTTTCCCACCCCAAAGCACGTGTGCGAAGCGGCCAAGGCCGCAATTGACGATAATTTCTGCCGCTATACGGCTGTGCCTGGCATTCCCGAACTGCGTCAAGCTGCGGGGAGCTATTTTGAAAGACAGTATGGTGTGCCTGTATCTGCAGAATCCATCATTACGGGCGCAGGGGGAAAACACTGTCTGTACAATTTTATGCAGACTACACTCAACCCCGGGGACGAAGTATTAGTGCCCGCCCCCTACTGGCTGAGCTACCCGGACATAGTCATGCTTGCCGGGGCAGTACCCGTTACAGTCCCGGCAGGTCCTGAACGGCATTTCAAAGTGACACCCGAGATGCTTGACGCCCACGTTACCAGCAAAACCAAATTGCTCATCCTCAACTCTCCCAGCAATCCCACGGGAGCCGTATATACCGAGGCAGAATTTTCTGCCATCATGGATTGGGCCTTGACGCGAGGTCTTTTTGTGCTCTCTGATGAAATCTACGACCAACTCGTTTTTGCACCAGCCAAGATGACCAGCGCCATCACCTGGTTTGCACGATATCCAGAGCAGGTGGCTGTGCTCAACGGCGTTTCCAAGAGTTTTGCCATGACGGGTTGGCGCCTTGGATTTCTGGCTGCGCACCCTGAATTGATTAAAAAAATTTCTGCCTTGCAAGGCCAAAGTACGTCCAGCATTTGCTCCATCACCCAAAAGGCCGCATTGGCCGCGCTTAATGGCCCTATGGATTGTGTGCACGAAATGCGCAAGGCATTTGTACGCCGCCGCGACATGGCTCTGGAGATTATCAATGGCTGGCCGAATGTTGTCTGCCCCAAACCTGACGGCGCATTCTATCTTTTTCTCGACGTAAGCTCCTGCTATGGCAAGGAAGTGCATAACTCTACAGAACTATGTACTCGTCTCCTAGATAAAGCGCATGTTGCTGTTGTGCCCGGCGTGGCATTTGGAAATGACAACTGTATCCGTTTTTCCTATGCCGTAGGCGATGATGTGTTGCGAGATGCCCTGACGCGTATTGGTAGAGAGATCACTGCACTTAATGCGCACAAATAGCACCAGCTTTTGCCGTGCAGCGCTAATGAGCAGATTTTCCCGCATAACTCCTTATTCGTTATTTTCGGGAGTAAGACGCCGTGCCAGACGGGTAAAGCGTCTGCGGGTTTTATTGTTTTTGACGGCCATATGTAGTGCACGAGACTCGCCCACAAGAATAACGAGTTTCTTGCCGCGCGTAACGCCTGTATAGATGAGATTACGCTGCAAGAGCACATAATGCTGCATCATGATGGGAATAACCACAGCCGGGTATTCCGACCCTTGAGATTTATGAATGGATATGGCGTACGCCGGGGCTATTTCGTCCAGCTCATCAAATTCATAGGGCACTATGCGGTCGTCGAAACTGATGCTTAATGTGCGTTCACGCACATCCATATGCGTAATACGCCCCATATCACCGTTAAAGACATCTTTGTCATAATTATTGCGGATCTGCATAACTTTATCGTGCAGTCGAAAGGCGCGTTCGCCGCGACGCACTTCAAGGCCGTTGGGATTGAGCACCTCCTGCAGACGGGCATTCAAGTTGCCCGCGCCGACGACCCCCTTGTGCATAGGGGTGAGCACCTGAATATCATCCACAGGATCAAGACGGAAACGACGGGGAATGTGCAAATGCACGAGATCCACTATAAGGTCAGCCACGCGTTCCGGATCATTCTGGTGGATAAAATAGAAGTCCGAAAGACGCTCACGGCTGGATTCCAGTGACGGCACCTCTCCCCGGTTAATCATGTGCGCGTTGCAAATTATCTCGCTCTCGACGGACTGACGAAAAATTTCTGTCAATTCCACTACCGGCACCACGCCGGAGTGGATAATGTCTGCAAGCACGCAGCCTGGCCCCACCGAGGGCAGCTGATGCACATCTCCCACCAGCACCAAGGTCGCCCCCAGAGGAACGGCCTTGAGCAGATGATAAAAAAGCAGCGTATCCATCATGGAGGCTTCATCCACCACCAGCAGGCCACAGGCCAAAGGGGAATCCTCATTGCGTGCGAAGGCATCTTCCTTGGGGCTGTATTCCAGCAGGCGGTGGATGGTGCGCGCTTCCCAACCTGATGTTTCAGCCATGCGCTTCGCGGCACGTCCCGTAGGTGCAGCCAGCAGTATGCGTGCATGCATCTCCCGAAACAGGCGGATAATGGCTTTGATAATGGTGGTCTTGCCTGTACCAGGACCGCCCGTGAGCACCATAATCTTACTGTGGGCAGCGGTATAGACAGCCTTCATCTGCTCTGACGCGAGGGTGATGGGAAGCTCGGCCACGACCTTATCCACCAAGGCATCAACATCTGCAGCATGAACAGACTTGGGTGAACGCAGGAGACGCTGCATGTAAAAGGCAGTCTTAGCCTCACAGTGGTAATAGCGTCGCAGATACACGCCTATTTCACCCGGCGTTCCGGGCATGTCCATCCTCTCGCGTACGATGCGCTCATCAGCTTCCAAAGTGGCTAATGCATCGTAAACAAGAGGCTCCTCCACGCCCAACTGCGCGCAGACGGCTTCCACAAGAGCGTCTTCTGGCAAATAAACATTGCCGTCATCCGTTGCTTTCTGCAATACATACAATGTCCCCGCTTCAATACGCAACGGATGGTCGCTTGCGAAGCCTAGCTTACTGGCTGCGGCATCGGCAGAAACAAAACCAATGCCATGGATGTCCATGGCTAGACGATAGGGATTTTCTCGTACTATGGAAAGCGCATCCGCCCCATAGGCACGATAGATGCGCACGGCGTAGGCTGGCGTGATGCCGTGCGGCTGGAGAAAAAGCAACAGATCGCGCATCCCCCGATGTTCAGCCCAGGATTCCCGAATACGCGCCAGGCTCTTTTTGCCCACACCGCGCACCTTGAGCAGACGTTCCGGCTCTTCATCCAGCACACGAATAGTATCAGTACCAAAAGTTTGCACTATCCGCCCAGCCATTTCTTCGCCCACGCCCTTAATCAACCCTGATGCCAGGTAAAGGCGTATGCCCTCGCTCGTGGCAGGCAGCACCTCATCTGCAGTCGTGAACGCAATCTGACGACCAAAGCGCGGGTTGTTCACCCAACGCCCGGCCACCATAAGATGGACTCCAGCCTGCGGGTTGACCATATGCCCCACGCAGGAAACCGGTTCCCGCGGGCGAGTTTTTTTGTCCCCAGTGTTGTTGCTGTCGGGCAGCAGACGCAGCACGGTATATCCGTTTTCCTCATTGTAAAAGACAATGCGCTCCACCGTGCCGGCAAGCTTCACGTCATCGGAATCTTGAAGAAGGGGAAGGTCATGCATGGCGGTATAGATCAATCGGCTCCATACGGCGTTGCAACAGCAGGGCATCTGCCAACGTCAAGGCAACCATGGCTTCCAGCACGGGTACAATACGGGGGATGGCCGATAGATCATGTCGACCGCCCACCTGCACCTCAGCAGCGCAACCTTTGCTGTCCACAGTATGCTGCACCGTGGCAATGGAGGCGATAGGCTTGACCGCCGCGTGCATGATGATGTCCTGACCGCTGGAAATTCCCCCCAGAATGCCTCCCGCATGATTGGAGGCAAAGTACGCTCTACCGGGCATTGGCGGCTGTGCAGGATACAGGGGATCATTGTTTTGTGAACCACGTAACCTCGCCGCGCCGAAACCCTCTCCCACAGAAAACCCCTTTACTGCGCCCACACTCATGACGGCATGGGCCAGAACGGCCTGCAGCTTGTCAAACACAGGCTCCCCCAAGCCAGCAGGAACATTGTTAGCCTCTATACGAACTATACCACCAAGCGTGTCTCCGGCTTTACGGGCCTCAGCAACAGCTGCATCCCACAGAGGAGGCAAGCTGTCATGGGCAGCACAGTAAGGACGTGAACGGGCACCATCCAGCTCCAGCACCATATGCTCCGGCATGCCAATACCGCCGAGTTCCACACACGCTCCTCGTATACTGACGCCATAGGGTTCCAGTATCTTTCGGGCGATAACACCACCCGCTACCCGAGCCGCAGTTTCTCGCCCAGAAGAGCGTCCTCCGCCCCGATGGTCGCGGATCCCATTGAATTTCTTAAAAAAACCCCAATCGGCGTGCCCCGGACGAAAGACCTCAGCCAGATTTCCGTAATCTCGGGAGTGCTGATTCTCATTAGCAATATAGAAAGCTATAGGTGTACCTGTGGTCACACCTTCATACACACCAGAAAGCAGATGTACCGTATCGGATTCCTTGCGGGCTGTGGCCGTAGGACCATGGCCGGGCTTGCGCCGATCTAACTCGACCTGCATATCAGCCTCTTTCAAGGGAATACCGGCCGGACAACCATCTATAACGCCACCCAATCCCAGGCCGTGGGACTCACCAAATGTGGTCAAACGCAGAATGCGGCCAAAACTGTTACCAGCCATGGCTACCTCATTAGTTAGAGCGACTCTTACTCCGCTGCAGCGGCTTCCAATATACTGATTTCATTATACAAAGGCTGAACTTTGCCGATGCGTACAAGCACTGCCATACCGGGGTATGCCCTTTCATCAAACATACGCCTTCTGCCGCGCACAAAAATGCCCTGCTCCGGCAAACTCACACTCACAACCGTTTCATTTTCTTCAGTAATAACACCACGCCACCATACTTTGTCACCCTGCTGACGGAAAAAGAGTAACTTCCAATAGCGTGGACGGAAACGCTGAACCTGACCAACGACCTCTAACACAGGCGATAGCGCACTAAGCAACATTTTCAAATCTTCTGCCGTCCAGCGAGGTTGGCCGGTTTGCAACATATGTGTCAGCTGAGCTTCATTGACAAGGTCAGGATAGCGTCTGAGCGGGGAAGTCATGGGGGTATATCGCTCCAGCCCCAGTGCCGCATGCGGCCGAGCCTGGACATCCAAGCTCGATGGCGTGAGAGCACGCATGACACGGGTCATGTCTTCTGGCGCGGTCCACACCCCGGCATATTCTTTTGGAACGGCCACATCCTGAACACGGTGCAGCATGGCACATGTGTGGGCAGCCGCCCAATCAGCTACAGCAGCGCTTGCAAGAATCATCATTTCCGCCACAAGCATCTGTGCGTCAGGAGACTGATGACCAGGAATAACCTGCACACGTATGTCCTCTCCCTCCCCCGTAAGCATGATGTCCGGATCATGTCTATCCATAATCACTGCTCCGGCGGCGATACGCGCAGCTTGACGGCTGCGCGCAAGGGCAAGGCCAAGATGCAGCTGATCGGCAAATGGAGCAGCAGCACAATCTGGCAAAGGCTGCCCCTGTAGCTGCGCATCAAGCACACTCTGACAATCTTCATATGTCAGATTGGCACTCAATGTGGCCTTGACAATGGCAAGCTCACAGCTTCCCAGGGAACCATCAGCGCCCACGGACACACGCACGGCCAAGGCTGGCCGGGGTTGCCCGGCTAACAGGGAATACGCCTGTATACCAAGTGTCTGAGGCAACATATGGCACGTACCTTCGGGCAGATAAAGGCTCGTACCACGATGCAGTACAACCTTGTCCAATGGGCTGCCAAAAGGCCAGTGCAGGGCCGGACATGCCAGAACAATAGTCACTATCCAGCCATCTTCAGCTGCTTCCACATGAAATGCATCATCCACATCCCTGGTAGTGGCGCTGTCAATGCTGATGCAGGGTTCAGGACAGGGGGGCAAATCTGGTGAGGGCGAAACTCCCTGAGCCGCCAGGGATTCCACAGTGTTACGAAAGGGCTCCCACCAAGAATCCCCAGCACAATACTCCGCACGATCAAGCCAGAAGTTATAGTGCGGCGGCAACTTTCCCCAAGCTGTAAGCAGCTGCAAGGGCAGATGCGGGATATCAGGCAGCCCCTTACTCAATGTACGCCAAAGTGTCTCATATTCTTGACTTTCGGGATCAACCATACGAGCGCGTAATATACCTTCCAGCCGTGATGCTACCTCTTGCACAGGCCATTCGCCACTACTCTCGGATGGGGCAGGGAGACCCCTCTTGTGCTGTGCCACATCCCAAAGCAAGCGCAAAAAGGCAGCACCGCCAGCTGTAAGGGCATCACGTTCCTGTCTGGCTTTTTCTTCGGAAAGGCGTTTTTCCACCATCTCAGCGGAAAATACTTGAAATTCCGGTGGCTGGAAACGAAAATGGCTTTTGCAGCCAAGCAGCGCCCGACCATACGCAGCAATATGATCCGTGGTGGGACCATTTAAAAAAAGTTCAGCAAACCAGATCGCAGGAGCTGCGTTTACCTCACCCTGCGCCAGTTCCCAGGCCTCAATTACAGGCACAGAGGCAGCCAGATCCTCACGGCGGACTTTGTGCTCTTCAAGCAAATGTACCAGCGCATCCTTACTCTGCCCCACCTCATACACGGGACCAAGCCAAGGCAAAAGGCGTGAGCTATTAAGACGCAATTCCCTACGGTTCGGCAATAGCAGTCGTACCTTGCCACCAATTTCTTCCATAACAAGGGCAATCTGGACAGCATTGCCTTCCATATATTCAACCACGCACCCAGGGGCAGGATAGAGCACACGATCCGACATGCCTTCTCCTTTAGAATGTCCACCAATTTTTCAGTAAAGCTTCTGCTTTTTTTGGTTTTCTGGCAAGTGCAGTATGCGATATGGTCATTATTCACCTTGCCAAACGGAGAAGTTGTAGATAAATATAATTTTCTAAAAAAAATCTATACGTTGTGAGGCATCCATGAAATATTTTCATGCCGTTCTCTGTCTTTTCCTGCTGACCCTGCTTGCGGCCTGCGGGCCGAGTAACAATCTCAGGCTATTGCCAACGCCACCACCTGACATAGCTGTGCTGCCTACACCTAATGCCCCACGTGTCACCGTGGTTACATTTGAAGATAAAAGGCCAGATCAGACAGTTATCGGGACCCGCCGCGACAAAAGTGCTTTTGTGACAACAGACAATGTTGCCCAGTGGATCAGCAAGGGTGTGGCTGACGAACTTGCGCGCAATGGCTTACAACTCTCATATGCCCTTAACGTTGATGAAGCACGCAAGGGTAATCCAGACTATCTGATCACGGGGCAGGTTGACGAAGCAATGCTCAACGAAACCTCCACCACAGACATGGCAACCGTTCTGCGTGTCAGTTATGTACTGGCCAACCGGCAAAAACGCATTCTGCGCGAATCGCTCAATGCAACGCAGTCCCGTACGGGGCTGCCGTCAAGCAGTGCTGCTGATAAACTCATGCAGGGAACACTGAAGGATCTGGTCAGCCCCATGGCAAAGAAGATTATGCAAACCATTGGTATCAAATAACAGATTCCATGCGGACGTTGTTTTTTTTACCACGCACGCCTGTATGCATACTCATACTCCTGGGCAGCGTTATCGTAAGCACAACGCCTCTGCCTGCTGCTGCACGGGGGGAATTTCTCTCTGCTTTTTTGATGGCATATAATACAACGCCTTCAACGACATCCATTGATAACGTACTCCTGCGTTCACCTATACTTCACAAGGCCCGCTGCCCCGTATCTTCGCTGCCACTGCCCATTGCAGAATCCTGCGCTGTAGCAAAAGCACGACTGGAAGCCCTCGCCGCAGCGGCTGAAGCCTTGCCCAAACAGCAGATCCTGCGCATGGGTTTTTCGCCAGACGTTGACCTGCGCGCTCTTGTCGCCCAACTGTACACAAGCAAAGAACACACTATTAAAAATGGAGAAGATGCAGAGGTTATTGTGACCCTGGTAGTACGCAATGACGCAGCAAATGAAATCAAGCGGCTATTGCGTAATTCCGAAATATTACTCTTACGTCACAACCTTCTTAATACATATGAAAAACTGTTCCATGAAACATTGGAATTATACCAACAACAACGCAATACTGACGGGATTGCAGTGCGTGGTGGTGCCTGGTACAAAGCACTTGTACCATCGTCAACTCAGGAAAATACAACACCACCATCGCATCTATCAGATACGGCATCTGCAGATAAACTCGAAGCTGTAATTTCTGTACAAAATACCTTACATTCTGCCTCAAAAGAATGGTTGGTAAGCTCTTTTTCATTATCTACCCTTGAGCAAGCGTCTATATTACTACCGGAAAGTGCTGCAGTATGGCTGCTCTTGGCCGAAGCGCAGTTGCAGTCAGGTCTGCCACAACGCAGTATTGATTCCTGCACAGAATCCCTTCGACTTGCACCATCACTGGGAAGGGCCCGTTATATTCGGGCCCTGGCGCATTTGCGTTTACAACAACTCGCCTTGGCAGAAGGGGATTTGAACGCCTCGCTGGCGCCTCATCAAAATGAGGCCCCCAAGAATGACGCCTTGGCTGCCCGCCTGCGTGCCAGAGGCGCAGTGCGCATGCTGCGCCGGGATATGGCTGGCATGTGTGAGGATTTTTTTACTGCCTGTGCCCTCGGAGATTGCGAAGGTCTAGCCCTCGCGAGGGAACAACATCAGTGTACTGATGTGGACAGTGCCCATGACGTACAAACATCAGCTGTATACCCCAAAACCGAAGGCACCAGATGAACAGCCGTTTTCTGCTCAAGGTCTACGGCCATATCTACCCGGCAGATACGACCATGTATGCCGCATTGGAAACGGCCTGTGCCTCAGCCCTGGCCGACGCTGAGGATGTGCCGCTGCTGGAACGCGATGGCGATATGGTGCGAATCTCTTTTGAAGGGACCTATTTCCCCCTGGAAGATGTTCTTGCAGCAGTGGAGGCGCAATTACGACCAGAACACAAAGGCAAGCTGGATGTGCTGGATATGGAAGGCTGGCAGCTCATACGGCACACTTTTGAAAAGGGACGTATTGTCCGCCGCAGTGCCTCACTGAATCATGTACTGGACTATTCCGGACATTGACGGAATATCAATTATAATAATTGGCATATAGCTTAGACCTCCTGTCCTTTAATAATAAGAGATACACATGACACAACTCAAGGTACCGCTGATTTCTGTCATTATTCCCTGCTATAATTATGCACGTTTTTTACCTGCTGCCATTGATAGTGTACTCAGCCAACAATGTGCTGCCCTTGACGTTGAAATCATCGTTGTAGACGATGGTTCGACTGACAACACCTCACATGTGGCAAAGCAGTATGACGGCCGAATACATTACCTATTTCAAAAAAATCAGGGTTTGTCCGCTGCCAGAAACACTGGCATGCGTGCTGCACATGGAGATTATCTCCTCTTTCTGGACGCAGATGATCTACTTTCCGCAGGAAATCTGGAAAGACATTTACTGCATTTTGCACGCCGCCCAGAACTGGATATCAGTGTGTGCCTATGCCTGCTCACAGCTGACCCTTTTGCACATCCCCCAATGTGTTCGCTCTGGCCGCTTAAGGCTCACCATCTGGACCTGCACCTCTGTTATGCCAATATTTCCCCGGTACATACCTTTCTTATACGCACAAATGCCGCACGAGCATGCGGTTTTTTTAATGAAGACTTGAAGGCCTGTGAAGATCAGGACTACTGGCTACGCTGTGCTGCCATGGGACAACACTTCGGCAGTATGGGGGAAACGTATGTATGGTATGTGCAACACAACGACAGCTTAAGCAGTAAACGTTCCAAACAGCTTAAACATGACATAGAAATGCAATTTTCCATATCACACATGCTGGAAAGTCTGCCTGCCTTTCCACGGGCCGGAAAATACCTTGGCTGGCTGGCGCATGCTTCAGGCGCGCTTGGCTCAGCCATAGGGGCATTCACTCTGCTCCCTGATCTTGCACAAAAACTACTTACTGAGTGTGGGCTTGCCCTGCTCAAGGCTATGGTAGAGCCCAAGATACACACTCACGACAAGTATCTAGCTATTGCGGAAGAATACTATGCATCCAAATTTTTTGCAGTTGGCAAGGAGGACATTCGCTTACTCCCACCTACATTACAAAAAGCTCTCAATTTCTTAAGACGAAAATTCCCCCATCTTGCAAGTGTTGATGCTACCGTACTGGCTCAAAAAAGAGAAAAATTGTTTCAGAAATTATGTTGTAATGTTTCGACAAGATTCACACCCATCAAATAGTGACTACAGCATCGCGTACGCATGTATATTACAGCTGGAACAAAAAGGCGGGAGTACCTTTTGCCAACGTGTTCAGCTCAGACCCGACATCGAGGTGCAAAAGCGTTTTCAGCCCACGGGGCAGCCAATTGTCCTCCTTGGGACATGTTTGCAGCTTGTGTTCTGGAGGCACGCCGCATTGCCCCGCCAGCCATTGCAAGGCCTCGTCCTGTCCGCCAAGGGCATCCACAAGACCAAGTCGCAGGGC
>JAFTDG010000123.1 GCA_017454325.1 Desulfovibrio sp.
AGCACGTGCAAGCAATTACTCAAAAACTGAGGACGTGGAGCTGTTATCGTTTATTCGTAAAATTGTTTCCGAGCGACAGACGTATGGCTACCGTCGTACGACTGTTATGCTGAACAAACATCTTGCAGCATTAGGTAAACCAAAAGTTAATCACAAACGGGTCTACAGGATCATGCGCCAAAATGGGATACTGCTAGTTCGCTATACGGGTAATAGGCCTGGAAAAGTCCATGATGGCAAAGTTTGTACAGAAACAAGCAGATGAAGAGTACATGAGTAATAGGCAAGGTGGCCTAACGTGAAATCATCCACCGATAAAAGGCCGCATTGTGGTCTGGACAGACCGCTCCATCTATAGCATGTTCACATCTGGGGCGTACCTATTTCATTCACCAGTTGTAGAAGATATGTTGATAACTGAAAAAGCCAAACGAGATGCTGGCGAACTCTACGATGCGAATAATGATACCGTTTTGCTAAATGAGCAACGACATTGCAAAGACATCTGCTCCCAGTATAACAATCTTGCGCCTTCTGAGGTTAATAACCGTATTGCTTTACTTCAGAGACTTCTTGGTTCAATGGGACAGAGCATTACCGTGCTTTCTCCGTTCTGGTGCGATTATGGCTACAACATCCACATAGGAGATAATTTCTTTGCCAATCATGGTTGCGTTATTCTTGATGGTGCACCTGTAAGATTTGGTGACAATGTGTTCATTGGCCCTTTATGTGGCTTTTATACGGCAACACATCCACTGGATGTGGAACGAAGGAACAAGGGGCTTGAATGGGCTAAATCTATAACCGTTGGTAACAACGTCTGGATTGGTGGTGGTGTTCATGTGCTGCCTGGCGTGACCATCGGTGATAATGCCGTCATTGCCGCAGGCGCGGTAGTGAACAAGGATGTACCAGCAAATACATTGGTCGGTGGCGTCCCTGCAAAATTTATCAAAAACCTTTGATGCCCGTTTTTCAGAGTGTTGTCAGTTATGTCGTCGTCCACAAGCTCTAAAGGCCAGCTCTGGGGGCTGGTAGACTGCAACAGCTTCTATGCCTCCTGCGAGCAGGTTTTCCGACCTGACTTGCGGGGCAAGCCTGTTGTGGTGCTTTCCAACAATGACGGCTGTATTATTGCCCGTTCCGCCGAAGCCAAAAAGCTCGGTATTCCTATGGGCGAGGCCTTCTTCAAGGTTCAAGGTGTCATCAAAGCGCATAATGTCACGGTCTTCTCTTCCAACTTTGCTCTGTACGGTGACTTATCTGCTCGTGTCATGGCGACTATGGAGACAATCTGCCCTGAAATTGAGCAATACTCCATAGACGAGGCATTTATTCCCATGCCGGGGGCACTGGCCGTCAATGCCGAGGAAATTGCCGCCACACTGAAACAAACCGTGTACCGCTGGACGGGTATTCCAGTCTCTGTGGGTATCGCCCCGACCAGAACACTTGCCAAGGTTGCCAATCATATAGCTAAGAAAGGTACTGGTGTTTGTGTCTTACGCCATGATGCACCATTTCAGGAAATATTGAGCAAGGTGCCGGTGGGGGATATCTGGGGCATCGGCAGGCGTCAGGCTCTTAAATTAGCCTGCGCAGGAATACGTAACGCATGGCAATTTGCTCAGGCTGATAACAACTGGCTGCGCAAGAATCTGACCGTCACTGGCTGGAAAACAGCTCTTGAACTGCGCGGCATCCCCGCCATAGGCGAGGATGAACTGCCAACGCCAAGGAAATCTGTGCTCTCCTCCCGTTCCTTCGGAGAAAAAATACATGACAAGTCACTTCTGGCTGAAGCTGTTGCTTCATTCACAGCACGAGCGGCGGAACGTATGCGGCGGGATGGTATGCTGGCCAGAGGCATTGCCATCCATATCCGCACCTCTTACTTTGACGACCAGCACCAGTATGTGCAAACCGGCCAGCATAGCCTCCAGATGGGCACAAACGATACCTGCTTTTTGCAGCACGAAGCAGCACATATTTTTGATGATATCTACAAGTCCGGATTCGCCTACGCCAAGGCCGGTGTAATGCTCTACGACCTGATACCAGTAGGCCAGCAGCAGTGTTCCCTGCTACCTGCACCCGAAGCTGATCCGAAACGTATGGATCTGATGGCTACCCTGGACAAAATCAATGACAAACATGGCCGTGGCAGCCTAAAATTTGGTGCCGAAGGTCTCACCGGCCAGGTTTGGAAAATAAAGCAGAACAACCTTTCACCCCGGTTCACAACCGAGTGGGACGAACTGGCTCCCGCCTATTGCAAATAGGTACTTGAAGAGCAAAATTTAACATAATTGCAGAGGAGACGCCATGAAACTCGCAGAAGCCTTACAGGAACGTGCAGATATACAAAAGCGTCTTGCCCAGCTTAAGGTTCGCTTACGGAATAATGCTCGGGTACAAGAAGGTGAACAACCCTCTGAAAAACCGGAAGAACTTTTGCATGAACTGGATATACTTGTAAAGCGTCTTGAAGAACTCATGATGCGTATCAATAAAACCAATGCAGAAACACTTGATGCTGAGGTATCACTCACAGCACTCATAGCAAAACGCGACTGCCTGCGGACAAAGATCTCTATCTTGCGAGATTTCCTTGATGAAGCAAGTGACTTGTCTAACCGCGCTCTGCGTTCTGAAATCAAAATAATGAGCACTGTATCAGTCATTGAGAAACGCAAGGCGCTTGATACTCTGGCGCAGGAACTGCGTCAGATTGACTCGCGCATTCAGCAAAGAAACTGGCTGACAGAATTACTGTAACTTTTTCGGTGTAGCATCGACGGGCGAGTATCACCCTACCTGTGAGGGCAAACACAGGATCATACTTCCCTATGGGAAGGATGCGTGCTGCGGAGCCATGCACATACGGCTATGCCGATATTGTTACGCTCAGCATTGTTACTATCGCATTGTAACACGGCATTGTTACTACCAGATACTGACGTTCCTTGCGAGGGTGGGTTTCGGGAAGAGGTAAACGAGGAAAAAATTCCACAAGGTCAAATGGGGCGGCACAAAAAAAAGGCTTACAGCGTTTTTGCCGTAAGCCATTGTTTTTCTTGGTGCGCCCGGAGAGATTCGAACTCCCGACCTACAGGTTCGTAGCCTGTTGCTCTATCCAGCTGAGCTACGAGCGCATAACAAAGAAATATTATACTCTAGTTAAAATAGAGTCAAGTTATTTTAATCAATTACTATATACTTACTACGTATAGGATTAAAAAAGTAAAAATTACCTACTGCGCCTGAATAGCATTAACCGCTCTCGTTAGACGAGAAATTTTGCGGGCAGCCTTTTTCCAATGTATAGCGCCCTTGCCTGCCGCCTTAGCCAAAACAGAAGTAGCCTTTGTCAGAGCCTCACCGGCTTGCCCTTTTTCATTACCCTGTATTGCAAGACGCACCTGCTTGATAGCGTTCTTAACACGAGTACGGGCAGCATGATTACGACCAGCCTGCTGCAGGCTCTGCTTATGACGTTTAAGGGCTGACTTATGGTTAGCCACTGTACACCCTCCAAATATGTTGTTCCTGTTCAAACAGGATATGTAAACAAAATTATTCTAAGAACTGAGAAGAGTAATTTAGCTCAAAAGACAAAAGCTGTCAATCTGTTATGCCACCATTCGCCCCATACGCGTTACATTTGCAGAGCCGCAAAATCTGCCAAGCGAGTAAAACGCATACCCAGTTCATGCAACATACATAATCTGTTACGGCGCAAATCATCTTCTTTACACATAACCATGACGCCATCAAAAAAAGCATCAACAACCGGCCGCAACTCGCCGAGGCAGTGTAATGCAGTTTCATGATCATGGACGGCCCACAAAGAATCCAGCTTGGGTAGAACTATATCCAGCGTATCCGCGAGGCGTTTTTCAGCGTCTTCCTTTAGCAAAGCTATATCCCAATGTCCTGCGACGACATCATCAGACTGAGCCTGTTTGCGCAAAATGTTTGTCACACGCTTAAAAGCACGCACAGCGGCCTCGTATTCAGACGTATGGCTGAAAGCAACAAGGGCATCAAGACGCACAGAACAATCTTTCACATTGTCTACACCTGCTCCCAAGGCTGCATCCACCAATAACGTATCGTACCCCTGACTCATAAAGTAATTACGCAGCCTCGCGGCAAAAAACTGCATAAGATTGTCAAGGGCTTTTGCTGGAGGCAGCTTCCAAGGCCTAGCACCGTACAGCTCCTGTGCCTTTGCAAACAGCTGTCTCACATCCAGCTCGATAGCAAAGTCCAACAGAATGCGAATGATACCAAGAGCGCAGCGCCGCAGGCCATTGGGATCTGCCGCACCGGTAGGCATCATATCAAGGCCAAAGCAACCCGTCAGGGTATCGGCCTTATCTGCCATGGAAAGTAGGGCTCCCAGCATTGTCTTGGGTAAAGGAGAATCTGGGCCTGCAGGCAGATACTGTTCGCCGAGAGCTTTAGATACATAGTCAGATTCTCCCTTGCGGGCAGCATAAATGCTCCCCATGACACCCTGCAGTGTGTCAAATTCACCAACCATACCGCTTACTAAATCCGCCTTGGAGAGGCGCCCCGCACGGGCAGCTGCATCAACATGGTCTGGTGCGCAAAAAGCGGCCAGCCAGCGGCACAGGCTTTCCAGTCTGCGGGTTTTCTCCCCCATACTGCCGAGATCGCCAA
>JAFTDG010000124.1 GCA_017454325.1 Desulfovibrio sp.
TATGATAAGGTCAGCGCAAGTACAACCGATGGCAACGGAGACACAATCTATAAGATTGATGGTCTGCCCGCCGGATATACCATGTACGAATATGTGGTCACCATTCCTCCGAGTGAAGACAAGCGCTCATACGGCGGTGTATATGATCCTGCATCTGGAACTTTTACCACAGAACCAACTTCTTTTTATAGCACCGATCCCGAAGTGATCAGTGAGAAGGCCGGTGTGCTCATGACCGGACATCTCATCTTCAACGCTAGCGGGGAGTTAGTTAACCAAAGTGCCTACACGTATGCCGCACAAGACAGCAATCTTGTCGACTCTGACGGGAATCCCATAAATTCCAACAAGCAATCCACTCTTGACCCGGATGATTTAGCAAGCTGGCAGCCTACCAAGTTTTCCAACAATGGTCTTCCTACATTCGCCCCAAACTTCGAAGGACTACCATTAGCAAATAGCGTCAGCGAAACATTAGTAGAGACTGATGGTGGGACAGCTGTATCCCAAGTACAGGAACATATAATAGAACTGGATTTTGGTCTTAAGAATGTAGGTATGCACTGGACGCCTACAACTGGAAATCTTTCCACTTTAGCAGACACAACATCAAGTGCTGCACCATATACCATTCCCTATAGCAATCTGTGTCAAATGAGCGACGTTTCCCGTCAGGACTACGCCAGCGCGGCAAACTCCACGACTCCCACAGTACAGGACGCTATACAGGACGGCTATGCCTCGGGCGTGCTCAACAACGTGAACATCGACGCCAACGGTGTTGTGTACGGCATGTACTCCAACGGCAAGAGCCTGCCGCTGTACCAGATCGCCCTTTATGACTTCAAGTGCGAGCAGGGCCTGTACCGCGAGGGCGGCAACCTTTTCTCGGCCACTGTGGCCTCGGGCGACCCCAAGCAGGGCGTGCCCGGTGACAACGGCTTTGGTTCCACCCGTGCGTACAACATTGAGCAGTCCAACGTGGACATGGCCAAGGAATTCGTACACATGATCTCCACACAGCGCGGCTTCCAGGCCAACTCCAAGGCCATCACTACCACCGACAGCATGCTGGAGACGGTCATCGGCATGAAGAGATAAGACTAATGGCCGGGGGCCGCACGGCCCCCGCAGCGTTGGGGATAGCGCTGCACGGCTTTTTCCGTATCGGGCGCCGGCCGCAAGGTCGGCGCCGTTGTTTTGTATAGCCCTCCCCTTTGACCAGAAGATTCTACCTTGCTATAGCATCAGATAGGGGAAGCTTCGAAAAAAGCGTAGATATCCCCCATAACCATATGTTATCCTCTGTGAATGAACAACAGCCCGAGGTTTTGCTGCCTATACTGATAATCTGACTGGTATGCCAGGAATGTACACATGAAAGCACGTATTCTCACCTTTGCCTTCTTGTCCATACTGTCCCTGACAGGAACTGTGGTTGCTGCGGTGGAACCCGTTGGGGTCATCGTGAGCTGCACCCCGGGTGCCTTTGTAGAACGTGACGGTGCACGCATTCCCCTACAGCTCAAAGATAGTCTGCACTCCGGTGATATCCTCAGTACAGACACCACAGGCCGTCTGCGGGCCTGGATGCGCGACGACACCACACTCTCACTGGGCACAAACACGGAATTTGCCATTGAAGACTATGACGACAGACCGGCCAAAGCCGTCTTCACAAGCAAGATGACGGGTTTTGCCCGCATTCTTACGGGCAAAATCGTCAAGGCCAATCCCGAGGGCTTCAATGTCATCACCCCTGTAAGCCGCATTGGCATTCGGGGCACAATCCTCTCCATAGACGCTAGTAAGGACACGACGACCGTCTTTGTGGAGAGTACCATGCAACAGGTGCTCGTCAACGGCATCACTGTGCCCTCTGGAAGCAAGGCCCTCGTAAACGGCGTGCAGGCAATTCCCCAGATCATGCCCATGACGGCCACGGACAGGCAGCACATAGAAGATTCCGGTCAACCGCCCTTACAACACGGCACTCCCGGGCAGACATCAGGACGTACCTCTGAAGGCACAGGGGCAAGTGGCAGAGGGAGCAAAGAAGGTGCGGGTGTACCCCAGCCCCATGGGCCAGGGGCCACAGCCGGCCAGCAGGGTCCACCATCCCCAACGGCACAAGGCACGCCTAACATTCCGGCAGCATCAGGCGGTTTCCATGGCGCAGGGAATGCAGACATGTTCGCTGGCGGCCCAGTTCCTGCCCAGAGTCCCATAGGCACCAGTCCCATGCAGCCCGGCGGGACAGGCAGCTTTGGGCTAATGCCGCAGATGGGGCCGGACTTTGGGGGCATGGGCAGTTCAGGAAATGCTTTCGGGCCGATGCCGTTTGGCGGGCCAGGCGGCATAGGAGCCATGCTCCCCGGAGGTTCTGGCATGCCTAGAGGCTTCGGACCTATGCCTATGGGCATTCCACCGGCTGACATGCTGCCACCAGACAAGGACCGTCTGGAATCACAAAACCCCTTAATAGAATCTGGAGTTCCCCATTAGTCAGCACAGCCCGCCTTGGTTCTCCAGATTCCGATTCCCATATCGATAAACGCACGGTACAGGCGGGGGTGTCCCCCCGCCTTACATGATACTATAGCTATTCTGTCAGGGTCAGCCGTTCTTTGTTCTTTGCAATGCTTTCCGTGGGCTGACCGCTGCGGTCGTTGTAGTGCGTATGCAGCAGATGATGCGCTTTTTCGGAATTGGGGGCGTCCAGGTAATCGGCATACAGCTGCTTGATCTGCGGGTTGTTGTGCGACTGCCGGCGCGGCATGTTGTGATCCATGCTGAACAGGCAGTGACGCCGGCGCTTGCCACCCAGGTGGTACGCTCCCTTGACACGTGGAATACCGCCACCATTGACACAGCCACCGGGGCAGGCCATGACCTCAATAAAGGTATACGGTGACTCGCCTCTGAGCGCCTGCTCGGCCAGAATACGGGCATTGCGCAGAGTATGCGCAATAGCCACCTTAATTTTTCCGTGCTTGGGCCCCAAATCTACCTCGGCCTCGCGCAGTCCCTCCAGCCCGCGCAGGTCGTGCACATCAATGCCCTCGATCTCCTTGCCGTTGAGTACCGCGTAGACTGTGCGCACAGCCGCTTCCATCACACCACCCGTAGTGCCAAAGATGACGGCAGCACCCGTGGAATCACTCATATAGGGATTGTCGAAAGGTGCTGGGGCGATATCCTTGAGATTCACGCCCGTACGGCGCAAAAGCCTGGCGAATTCACGTACTGTGAGCACTACATCTGTGTCACGCACACCGTCTGTGGCAAGCTGTGGCCGCGCCGCCTCGTCCTTTTTGGCAATGCAAGGCATGATGGAAATAGTACGGATTTTCTTGGCATCAATGCCCATCTTTTCGGGCAAATAGGTCTTGGCCAACGGTCCCTGCACACCCTGAGGAGAACGCGTGGTAGAAAGATAGGGCAAAATCTGCGGTATGTGCTTTTCCGCATAGTTAATCCAGCCGGGGCAACAGGAAGTGAACATGGGCAGTACGCCCTTGTTCTGGATGCGGCCCAGGAGTTCCGTACCCTCCTCCATAATGACCACATCGGCTCCGAAGTCCGTGTCCGTCACGATATCCGCGCCAATGGCCTTGAGAGCGGCCACGATCCTGCCCTCCACATTAGAACCGGGAGCAAAGCCGAACTCCTCGCCCAGCAGTACGCGCACCGATGGCGCAAAGCTGAAGACAGTAGTGATATTCGGATCGGTAAGCCAATCCAGCACCTGATCGTTTTGGTCGCGCTCAGCGAGGGCCCCTGTAGGACATACCAGGATGCACTGTCCACACTGCACACAGGTGGAGGTATTGTGGTCTGGCGCTATGCCCACGCCTATACAGGTCTGCTGTCCCTTGTTATCCACCGTGAGGGCATGCACGCCCTGCACCTGACGGCACACCTCCACACAGCGCAGGCAGCGGATACACTTGGTCATATCGCGTATCATGCCGTTGGCTGTCGTATCTATGGGTCTGGCCATGGCTGCGGGCACGAGCTTATCGGCAAAACGGTTGCGGGCCAGTCCCACGGCCTCGCCCAGATCCTGCAATTCACAGTTGCCGTGCCGGGCACAGGCCACGCAGTTCTGATCGTGGTCGGCAAAAATCAGTTCAACCTGCATGCGCTGGCGGTCGCGCACTTCCTTGGAAAGCGTATCCACCCGCATGCCAGGCTGCATCGGCGTGTCACAAGACGTGGACATGCGCTCCCCTGTGCCATCATCAATCTTCACCAGACAGACACGGCAGGTGCCCGGCTCATGGTGCAGCGGCTCAAAACGGCAGAGCGTGGGAATAAAGATGCCGTTGCGCCGTGCCACCTGCAAAATGCTTTCACCATCCTCAAACTCATATTCCCGGCCGTTGATAATACAGGTTGACATGGCTTAAGCCTCCTTGCTGGCAGTAGAGCCGGGAATGGGATTTTGCGTAACAACAGAGAGTACACGGTAACAGCGCATGCAACGCGAGGCCTCCGCCCAGGCCTCTTCCTTGCTCATGGTCTGCTCCACCTCGCAGAAGTTGTGATTGCGCTCTTCTGCAGGTAGCTCGTGCAAGGGCACGCGTGCCCTATGCAGTTTGAGCGGCACTGGTTTGCCATCGTTAAACAGCTGTCCTTGAGAAATCCATTCGCTCATGCGCCAGCGAGAATCAAAGGGAACTTCTTCATCAGAAAGATACCGGTCAATGGAGCGGGCTGCAAAATAGGCGTGCCCCATGCCCATAATCATGGTGGTTGGGCCCTTGGCACGCGGGCCTGAGGTACAGTCCCCGCCGGCAAAAACCCCCTTGCGGCTCGTTTCGTGGGCGGCATTGATCACGATGCAGCCCTTGCGGTCGCGCTCAATCCCGTCGTCATCGGAAAGCATGGCAGGATCGGTCTTCTGGCCGATGGCCGCGATCACATGACTACAAGGGATAACATGCTCCGTTCCTGCAATGGGGCGCACCCCACGGCGCCCACTGGCGTCCGGCTCCGTGCGCTCCATATCCACCACACGCAGGCCGGTAATCTTGCGGTCTTGCACCACAAGTTCTTTCTGCCCACAAAGGAAATGGAACTGCACACCCTCTTCCCGGGCAGCGGCAATTTCCTCAGGATCGCAGGGAGCGTCGGCCTCCGTGCGGCGGTAAACCAGATGGACTGTGCCCGTAGCCACACGGACGGCCGCACGGCAACAGTCCATGGCTACGTTGCCACCGCCCACAATGACGGCATCGCCGGAAAGCTGTGGCGGGTTGCCCGCCGTCACGCCATCGTAGACCCGCTCCAGGAAGTCAATACCGCTTTCGTAGCCGGGAAGGCTTATGTCCTCTCCATCCATACCGAGGTACGCGCCCTGCGGACAGCCACATCCGATGAATACGGCACGGTAGCCTTTATTGAACAGGTCACTCACAGTAAAATCGCGGCCCATCTTCTGATTGTAGAAAAACTTGCCACCCATGGCGGCCACGATGTCCGTCTCTTCCTTAAGGGTGTCCTTGGGCAGACGGTAGATGGGAATGCCATAGCGTATCATGCCACCCGCCTCGGCCTTGGCTTCGTAGACATCCACGAGATACCCACGCTCAAGCAGATGATACGCACAGGAGATGCCCACCGGCCCGGCTCCCACCACATCCACGCGGTCCTCCCTGGTGACGGCGCTCTTCACCGGTTTGAGCACGCCCGAGGCCAAAGCGCTGTCTGCCGCATAGCGTTTGAGATTGCGTATGGAAATAGGCTGATCGACCCAACCACGTCTGCACGCGCTCTCGCAAGAACGAACGCACACACGGCCACAGCTGCCCACCAGCGGGTAGTGTCGCAGCACGGTATTTGCCGCCAAGTCGTCATGTCCATCGCGGATATAGTCAATGTAGCGCGGTATGTTGACAAGGCCTGGACATGCCTCAATACAGGGGGCAGTAATGGCCGTATAGAAGCCGCCTTCTGCGTCGCCACCCGGCAAAAGCGCCTCCGGGAAATACTGCAAGGCCGCAATAAGTGGAAGCGGCCCGGTTTTACCCACGCCACACAATGAGGTGGCGGCCATCTGTCGGGCAAGGTCCAACAGACTTTTCCAATCAACATCAGGACGGGCCAGCCCCATGTCGAGCATATCGCGGATAAGCGGCGCACCCGCCCTGCAGGGAGAACACTTGCCACAGGATGCTGAAGCCACCTTACGAAAATGCAGCAAGAGTGCCCTGAGCAGCGATGCTTTTTCATTGAAGACCAGAAATCCCCTGTCACTCAAAAAAATGTCAACAGGATTACCAGGGTTAAAGTGGGTAAAAAGATCCAGGTCCAGATGGGGGGGGGCAGTGGGTGTGGCAGCCTTGCGGTTGTCGTAAGGTGTGCCATCCCATACGCCATAGGCGAACTCTATCATAATGTCTCCTGAAAATACGCGCCACATTCACGTTTTGACATCCCTCAGGCGCTGCACAGGGCAGCGCAGCAGTGGATGTGTCGTGCCAAGGTCAACACACTATAGGAAAAGGTACTTTATAGTATGCTGTCAGAACGCAAAAGGCAACGCACACGCCGCAATTTGCATCATTTATCTTGCTCATTATCTTGACGCCCGGTGCAATTTTGCCACAATAACAGCGGGGAGGATACCACCATGTCACAAACGCCCAAGGGCCTGCGCTTGCACATTGCCTTTTTCGGTCGCAGGAATACAGGCAAATCTTCCTTATGTAATGCCCTTGCGGGGCAGCAGGTCTCTATCGTATCTGCCACACCAGGCACAACCACTGACCCTGTGGAAAAAACACTGGAGCTCCCACCCCTTGGGCCAGTAGTTCTGCTGGATACTGCCGGCATGGACGATGAGGGACCGCTGGGGCAGTTGCGCATTGCACGCAGCATGCACCTCATGGAACGCATTGACATGGCCCTGCTTGTGACAGAACAGACGATGTGGGGGCAGCATGAGGCACACATCGCCGCCCTGCTGCGGGAAAAGCACATACCCTTTGTGGTTGTGCGGAACAAGATGGATGCGCACAGAGCTGAAAGGGCACAGTCTGATGCCGCGCCCTCAGCTCAGGACATCCCTGGTCACTGTGACGATACTGTGCCTGTTATCGACGTTTCTGCCAAAACAGGTTTCGGGCTTGACGCCGTGCGCACGACACTGGCCAGACTCTCACCGGAACATGCCCTGCGGCAGCCGCCCCTGCTTGCTGATCTGCTGCCCGCACACGGTCTGGTAGTTCTGGTAGCCCCCATTGACACTGGTGCCCCCAAGGGACGGCTCATTCTTCCACAGGTACAGGCCATACGCGACAGCCTAGACAATCACAGGCTCTGCTTGATGGTAACAGAAGAAGAGCTGCTTCTCGCGCTGGCGAGACTAAAGTGCGCGCCGGATCTCGTGGTCTGCGATTCACAAGTGGTACAACGCGTTGCTGCGGATACACCAGCCGACATTCCCGTAACCACCTTTTCCATACTCATGGCCCGCCTCAAAGGCGATCTCGCAGCGTTTGCACGCGGTGCAGCTGCACTCGCTCGACTAGAGCCGGGCGATGCTGTCTGCATTCAGGAAGCATGCTCACACCATCCTCAAGAGGACGACATTGCCCGCGTCAAGCTGCCGCGCCTGCTACGCAAGCTGGCCGGAGGAGAACTCACCATCACGGTGGAGGCCGGCAAGGAATTTCCCAGCTACCCTGCGAGCTGCAAGGCCGTAGTCCACTGTGGTGGCTGCGTGATCACACGCGGCAACATGCTGGCCCGCCTGCACGCTGCTGCTGAAGCGCACGTGCCCATGACCAATTACGGCATGGCCATCTCACTCGCCCAGGGTGTGCTGGAACGAGTACTCTCACCCTTTCCCCAGGCTCTGTGCGCCTACGCAGATGCCATGGCGGCACGCTAACGTCATGTTCTCTCTGCTGCGTGCCTTCTTTCACAAAAGTGTAACTCTGTTCTTCAGCCCGGAATTTTTACGTTTCCTGCTCTTCGGCGGTATTGCCACTCTGGTCAGCTTTTTCGGAGGATTCCTGCTCTATGCTTTTTGTTCGGTGCCCTATGCGCCAGCGGTGTTCATAGGCTCCGCCGCAGCCATCATTGTCAATTTCGCCCTCAATTACGCCTTCAACTTCCACTACCACGGGCGCTCCATGACAGCCCAGTTTATAACATTCGCCTCTGTAGCTGGCGTTGGCACTGTGCTTACAACCCTGCTGGCCAAGGGGCTGCTGTACCTGGGGCTGCGGCTCTTCCCAACCTGCAGTCTTCTGGATGTTGAGGTCGTATGCCATGTACTTGCCATTGGCATTGTCACCTTCTATTCCTTCTTTGCCCACAAATATCTGAGTTTCAATGCGGGCATTCTCGCCCCGCTGAAAAAACTCGCCGCACACCTTATGCACAGAGACCAGCCATAAAGCATAGCACGTATTCAATATCGCCGTATTTCATTCCAAAATACCAGCTGGCCAAATTCTGCGAACCAGCCGAACGTGCACGAAGCCAACCTCGGAGTGTACAATGCCTTCGTTTCACCGGCGACGCAGCAAGAGCCACTGCGCATTTTCAAACAGCAGATCACCCATACCAAGCAATGCTTCCCGAGCTTCCACATTGCGCGTCAGCAAGAGGGGAGCTTCGCCCTCCTTCCACACGGCAATCCATCCGAGAGGATCAGCAGCCAGGGTGCGTTGCATGGCAACCCAGCGACGGGCTATATCCGGCTGTTTGGCATAGTAGATAATGTTGCCATCCTTGTGCAGTGGAACCATAGGACAGTGCGCCGCATAGCGCACGGCCATGAGATCGTTGTTGCTGTAAACCAGTTCCCCTGGTCGGATATGCCGTTTAAGCGCCGCAAGAGCTTCCATCTGCAAGGTTCCTTCCTGCTCCATGCGCCTGGCAGCAGCAACGTCCAGCCACTCAAGCCCCAGGACATCGGCAGCGCCATGTCTGGCAGCAAGCACCTGCTTGTCCTCTGAGACAAGGCAAAGACACAGAGCTAAACCCAGGGCCACCCCACCACGCACCAGTGACGGCAGTTTCGGCCACACGCAGGCCAGAGCGCAGACCCCCATAAGCCAGGAAAGAGGAATAAGAAAACGCGTACCGCGCAGGATTTCCTGACTCATATTATTGCGGCCAAGCAACGTGGTCAGCCAGATTTCTAGTGCACAAACAACACACATGCCCGCCATGCCCAGGACCATACCGGGCATGAGCGCAATCAGATCCTGCAAGCGCGCCGAAAGAAACACACGTTTTTTCCAGGCAATCCACCAGCAGAGCAGGCCTGCGGGCAAGACAGGCTGCACAAAAGTGTACTGAGCGAGAATGCCCTTGAGTGATGGCCAGAGTGCCTGAAAATCCTCTTCAAAACGGTAGGCGCGCACTGCGGCAAAAAGCGTCTCGTCATTGGGTGTGGCAAGCATGCCGCCCAGCAGCCACCAGAGGTAGATGCCCACAGGAAGTGCAAAACAAAATACACATGAGAGCCAGTTTTTCATATGTCTGCCCCATCCATGCCCCTGTGGCAGAAATAAAAAGGCCATGAGCAACATAGGGCCAAACATAAGCGTGCTCACCGTATGCACAACGATGGCACAGCCCGCAAGGCCAAGCACAAGCGGGCGCAGGGACGTCACACGCACAGCACGGCAGGCTCCCATGAGCAGTAGCGGCCACAGATCAGCAAAGAAAATTCTGGGCACCGGGTCTGAATGCAGGTTTCCCCAAAATGTGCCATAGGCCCAGTAGACCGTAATGCTCATGAGCAAGGAGAGTATCATCGCCAGAGAAGGGGCACCAAACAACCAGCGACCCAACAGATAATACAGCACGAAATGCAAGAAGATACCCAGACTTCCGGCATAGAGCAGATTGGTGGGAGCATGGTCTGTGGGAGAAAGCCAACCGGCCAGATCCGTGAGCAGGTTAGGCACACCGGGTTCGTGGGGGAAAAGGGGAACCACCGGATCATCGACAAAAAACTCAGGGTGAAGTCGTGCCTCCAGAATCTGGGCATACCATTGCAGATCGCTGTCAATATTCACGGCTCTGGGGTTCATGGAAAGAGTACCATACAGAGCAGCCAGACAGAAAAGCCCAGCAAGAAGAACGAAAAGGCAATCAATCAAAACAGTACGTGACATGGATGCACAATGCCGCGCTCTTGCCTGGCCGTCAAGAACACCCTGGATATTTTACAGAAAGCTCAAGCTGGACGAAAGCACGCAGATGCACTAGCTTTGCGGAATGCGAAGTGTATTTCTTTTTGCGCATCAGGACGACGAGTACGGCATTTATGCTGCACTCCACCGCCATGTCTGCCAGGGCGACAGCGTGCATTGTGCCTATCTCACTGACGGTGGACCGCTAGCCCAACGTCGCAGGCAAGAATCTCTTACAGTATTGGGAGCTCTAGGAGTCGTGCCGGAGCATGTGTACTTCCCCGGATGCGAATATGCCTGGCAGGACGGGCGCCTGCACACCCATTATGCGGCCTGCTGTCGCTGGGTGGCGCAGCTGCTGGCAAATCTCGCCCCAGTAGGGGATGTATATATCCCTGCCTGGGAGGGCGGGCACCCCGATCACGACAGCGTACACATGGCCGCCGTAACCGCAGTGCGCCACAGGGGAGAAAACACCAGAATATGGCAATTCCCGCTGTACAATGGCTACCGCTGCTGGGGACCGATGTTCCGCACCATGCTACCCCTCCCGGCGAATGGCCCTGTGCATACGACCCCCATTGCTCCAGCGCTCCGCCTGTATTTCGTGCGTCTGTGCCTGCGCTACCCATCGCAGTGGAAAACCTGGCTGGGCCTCTTCCTTCCCGTGGCCCTACGTTATATGATCACGGGTGCACAGCAACTGCAGGCGATTTACCCCAAGCAGCCGAGCAAACCGCATGAGGGGCGCTTATATTATGAACGACGCGGCTTCTGTTCATGGCAAACACTCAAAGCCGCTCTTGCTGTAGACCCCTTCGAGGTGCAACATGACTGAATACGGCATTGCCGTTATTATTCCCTGTTTCAAATGCCGCCGACATATTCTCGATGTACTGGGACGCATAGGCAAGGAAGTACGACGTATCTATGTGGTAGACGACTGCTGTCCTGAAGGCACAGGCCAACTTGTACAGGAAACTGTTACAGATCCGCGCGTATGCGTGCTGTATAACGAAAAAAATCTCGGCGTGGGAGGGGCAGTGCTACGCGGCTACCGTGCAGCACTGGAAGATGAGGCAAACAAAATTCTTGTCAAAATTGACGGTGACGGACAAATGGACCCTGCCTTGCTCTCACGCTTCACAGCACCCATCAGACGTGGAATGGCCGACTACACCAAGGGCAACAGGTTCTATAATCTGGACCAGGTGTTCCGTATGCCAAAAATTCGCATCTTCGGCAATGTTGTGTTATCTTTCCTCTCCAAATTTTCCACAGGGTATTGGCAAATCTTTGACTTCACCAACGGCTATACGGCCATCGCCAGAGAAGTTGCTCTCCGGTTGGACTTTGACAAAATCGACAAGCGCTATTTTTTTGAGTCAGATATGCTCTTTCGGCTGAACATTATCCGCGCCGTGGTGGCGGATATTCCCATGTCAGCCCGCTATGGGGACGAAAAAAGTAATTTAAGCATAGCGCACTGTGCGAGCAGCTTCTTTTTCAAACACTGCGCCAACATGATAAAACGCATATTCTACAACTATTTTTTGCGAGATCTTTCACTAGCATCTCTGGAACTTTTACTAGGGCTCTTTTTCAGCATCTGGGGATGCTTGTTCGGAGGTTTTACTTGGGTTAATGCGCTGGAACAAAACCTCACCACTCCTGCGGGCACAGCCATTCTGGCTGGCACCATGATCATTGTCGGCCTACAACTTTTGCTAGGCTTTTTTGCCTATGACATGGCTAATGCCCCCACGCGCCCCCTGCACCTGCTCTACGATGACAATGACGAGGACAACGACACCCCCCCGACAAAACAGCCGTAATATCTGGAGGGCCATGTGACGCAGAATATCGCACGGAGACTTCTGAACCTTCTTGCCAAAAACCGCCCACTCACCTGGAGGCAATGGCGCAATCTATTGGCCAGTGCGACAGACGAAGACCGCCGGTATGCCAAGGATCTCGCCGGTGAAATTACACGTTCTGTTTTTGGCAAGCTCGTTTTTTACCGCGGGATCATCGAATTTACCAACCATTGTGCTAACAACTGTCTCTATTGTGGCATTCGCAAGGGCAATACCGGCCTTGTGCGCTATCGACTCAGTGAACGACAGATACTGGAGGCCTGTGCAGATGGCTATGCGCTGGGAGTTCGCACCTTTGTATTACAGGGCGGTGAAGATCAGTGGTTTACGGATGCACGCCTCGAACCCATCATTGAAGAACTGCGACAACACTTTCCTGATGCAGCCATTACTCTTTCCCTAGGCGAACGCAGCCGTGAGAGCTACCAACGTCTGTTTGCAGCAGGGGCAAATCGCTATTTACTGCGCCATGAAACGGCTGATCCCAAACATTACCGCATGCTGCACGCTCCCAAACAAAGCTTTTGGCGACGCATGAACTGCCTGCATATGTTGCGCGAAATGGGCTATCAGACCGGCTGTGGCATGATGGTAGGCACGCCTTGGCAGAACATGGATTCACTTGCAGAGGACATGTATTTCATACAGGCTTTTCGTCCGCAAATGATTGGCATAGGACCTTTTTTACCCCACCATGCCACGCCTTTCCACAATCGCCCTGCAGGGAATGCCGAGTTGACGCTCTTTCTCTTGAGCCTGTGTCGCATCATGAACCCGCGCGTTCTGCTGCCCGCCACCACGGCATTGCGTACACTGCTGCCCGACGGCCTCACACAGGGCATAGCGGCAGGCTGCAATGTGGTCATGCCACATCTGACGGCCCCCACAGCCGGTTATGAACTGTATGACGGCAAACCCGCAGTTCATGACCTGAACGGGGAACTGCAAGCCATCAGGGAAGAACTCGTGGCAGCGGGCTATGCCCTTTCATCACAACGTGGAGATTACATGCAAGAGGTGCAGCCTAAAAGGCACCGCAAACTGCATGATGGCATACAAACTGTTTTCATAAAAGCGAGAGCCCAAGCGTGAATACCCTGCGCATTGAGGTGCGAGGCATTGTGCAGGGTGTCGGCTTCCGGCCCTTTGTACACCGTTCTGCCGACCGCTGCGGGGTACGTGGAAGTGTTGCCAACAGAGGCTCCCATGTTGAAATTTTCGCCCAGGGCACACAGGCGGCAATCGAAAAATTCCTCGCCATACTCCACAATAAGCCCCCTGAACGTGCTCTCGTGATGAAAATTTCCTCTTCAGTTGTTGATGCTCCACCGGCCCAAGGCTTCACTATTGTGGAAAGCGCTCACGAGGTCGGTGATATCTTTGTTTCTCCAGATATCGCCATTTGCCCACGCTGTCGGGAAGAACTTTTTACCCCTGACAACAGACGCTACCTGCACCCTTTCATCAACTGCACTGCCTGCGGCCCGCGCCTGACCATCCTGGATGCCATGCCCTACGACCGCGAACGCACCAGCATGGGGGTCTTCCCCATGTGTACAGCCTGTGCGTGGGAATACACCCATGCCGAAACACGGCGCTATGATGCCCAACCTGTATGCTGCAATGATTGCGGCCCGCAAGTGTATATGCTTGACTCCAACGAACGAGGTGGGCAGGCAATTACGGCTGCGCGTCGTTGTGTCATGCAAGGAGGTATTGTGGCTATTAAGGGCATTGGCGGTTTCCATCTCTGCTGTGATGCGGGCAATGCACAGGCCGTGACCCGTCTGAGGCAGCTGAAGCACCGCCCCACGAAACCCTTTGCGGTCATGTTGCGTGACATGGCTACTGTACACCGTGAATGTAGGCTCGACACGGTCTTTGAAGGTCTGCTGGACAGCTGGCAAAAGCCCATCGTGCTACTTCCCAGCCGTACCATGGGTGGTCGTCTGTGTGCTGCTGTGGCCCCCGGCAATCCCACGGTGGGCATCATGCTGCCCTATACCCCGCTGCACCTGCTGCTCTTCAGTTATCCCGACCAGATTAGCATGACAGACATGCTCGTCATGACCAGTGCAAATGCCTCCGGCGCACCCATCTGTCGTACGGAAGAAGACGCAAAGCATGAAATCACCGATTTCTGCGACCGCATTCTTTCCCACGATCGTGTCATCCGTTTGCGGGCAGACGATTCCGTCATAGATGTCATAGACGGAAAAGCCTCCATGATTCGCAGGTCGCGCGGTTATGCGCCTCTTCCCTGTATGCTCTCCGGATCGTGGCAAGGTGCTGTTCTCGGCATAGGCGGTGAGCTGAAAAATACCTTCTGTCTGGGGCGCAACGAACTCTTCTACCTTTCACCCCACATTGGCGATCTCGCAGATCTGCGCACGGTGGAGGCCCTGCGTGCCTCATTGCTGCGTATGGAAGAGTTACTTGAAATCCACCCCGACCTCGTGGCCTGTGACATGCACCCTCGCTACAACAGCGTGCATGTGGCGGAAGAACTCGGGCTGCCCCTGCTCCATATCCAGCACCACTATGCCCATGTGGCTGCCTGCATGGCCGAACACGATTGGCACGCACCGGTCATCGGTGTGGCCTTCGACGGTACGGGCTATGGCACAGATGATACCATATGGGGCGGAGAGTTCCTGGTGGCAGATTTCTCGGGTTTTCAAAAAGTTGGGCATATCCGTCCCTTTGCCCAGGCTGGTGGCGATGCTGCTGCACGCGAGGGATGGCGTGTGGCTTCTGCCATGCTCTACGCCCTGTACGGTGATACTGCTGCCAAGACCTTGAACCGCCTACATGTATGCACCCTTGAAGAAGCCGCCATCGTACAAACCATGGTGGACAAAAATATCAACTGTGTGCAGTCCACCAGTGCAGGACGTCTTTTTGATGCGGCTAGCGCCCTGCTGGGGCTTGCGCGGGCATCCAGCTTTGAAGGCGAAGCCTCTATGGCCCTGCAGTTTGCAGCTGAAGCTCATTTGCATAGGGCCTGCCTTGAACCAGGAGATGCCATAGATCACGAGGCCCAAAATTGGGACGGCACCCTTACGGTAGAGGACGACGGCACCTTTGTGCTGCCGACAGAAACCCTGATCACCGCATTGACAACAGCACGACAGCAAGGAGTTGAAGCAGGCCCTCTTGCCCTGAGCTTCCACACAAGGCTGGCTGTCATGATACGCCAATGCTGTCTTGCCATACGCGATAACACCGGACTCAATACCTGTGTTCTCACGGGAGGAGTCTTCCAGAATCGTCTTCTCTCCTCGGCCTGCAACCGTCTGCTTACGGCATGCGGTTTCAAGGTATTGCGACACAGCCTCGTTCCTGCCAACGACGGCGGGCTTGCCCTTGGGCAGGCAGTCATTGCCTCCTGGCGGCGTATGCATGATCAACTATAGGGTCGGAGAAAAACAGCCATCGCGCATATAAATCACTTGCCACCGCGCTTTGCCTTACTGTAGACTGAGAAATCTTGTTCCGTTTGGAGGGCGCGTATGGACCTTGTGTACAGTTTTTTAGAGCAGGTCAGCGATTTCGTGTGGGGGCCCGTCATGCTGGTCATGCTTGTGGGCACGGGCCTGTATCTGACTCTTGGCCTGCATTTTTTCTCCTTTAGAAATTGGATTACCGCCTATCGCTGTCTCTGGGCAGGAAGGCGAGATCAGTCGACAAGTGGCGAAGTTTCTCCCTGGAATGCCCTAATGACTGCTCTGGCCGCAGATATTGGCACTGGTAATATAGTTGGTGTGGCCACGGCTATTGCTGTAGGCGGTCCCGGCGCCCTTTTCTGGATGTGGATGACAGCTCTTGTGGGCATGATGACCAAGTTTTCGGAAGTGCTGCTCTCAGTACATTTTCGTGAACGCACACCAGCTGGCAACTGGGTCGGCGGCGCCATGTATTTTATCAAGAACGGACTCGGCCCCAACTGGAGATGGCTTGCCACCTGCTTCGCCCTTTTTGGCATGATAGCCTGTTTTGGCATTGGCGCCATGGTTCAATCCAACGCAATCAGCGTGAATATTGAAAAAACTGTTGGCCTGCCCAATGCCGTTACGGCCCTGCTACTGCTCGTTCTGTCAGGACTTGTGCTGATAGGTGGCGTGAAGCGCGTCGGTGCCGTGGCCGGACGATTGGTACCCTTTATGGCCGCTGTCTATGTGCTGATGTGTCTGATCATCATCTGTCTGAATTTCACGCGTATTCCAGCCATTGTGTGGTGGGTCATCAGCGACGCATTCACTCCCACAGCCGCCCAGGGAGGCTTTGCAGGAGCCACAGTGATGATGGCCATACGCATGGGCATGGCCAGAGGCGTCTTCTCCAATGAAGCAGGACTTGGTTCAGCCCCCATGGCTCATGCGGCCTCCACGGCAGAATCTCCGCTGGTACAGGCCAGCATCGGCATGTTGGACGTCTTCATTGACACCATCATCATCTGCTCCATGACGGGTTTCGTCATTCTTATCTCGTTAACCCCTGAAGGCCAGCCCCTGTGGTCCTCCGGTCTCAATGGCGGTCTGCTCACAGCCGCAGCCTTCAAGGCCACACTGTCTAGCTTCGGAGAATACGGCGTTACCCTGTGCCTTGCGCTCTTCGCCTTCACCACATCGCTTGGCTGGTGCGTCTATGGCGAACGCTGCGTCATTTACCTCTTCGGCGATAAAGGGCAAAAACCTTTCCGCATCGTTTTTGTCTGTGCCATCGCCCTGGGTGCTGTGCTCAAACTGGATCTTGTCTGGCTGCTTTCAGACATCGGCAATGCACTCATGGCGTTTCCCAATATCCTGGGCATTCTGCTGCTCAGCCCCGTGCTCTTCCAGATTGTACGCGAAGAGGTCAACAAAGACCCGCGCTTCGTTCTTTAGCAGTATTATTCTGCAGCGCTGACACAAAGGCCCCGGAGGAAAACCGGGGCCTTTGCTTTAGTTTTTGCTGTAGCCGTTCTACGGTAGTGAAGGCAGAATATTCAACCCATAAAAATGCTCTGCCTGCTCTTTTGTAGGCAAGCGTTGTGTCGATGGAGAAAAAAGGAACCACTGCTGGCCGGCAGGATGCCAGAAATGAATATGCTGGGCATACAGCCCGGCATCAGCGGCAAAGGCACAGACGGTTTCCTGCCTGTACGCGGCGAGAACGCTCTCCCCGTTGGGGAGATTATCAAAATAAAACCAGCCATTGCGTTCTTCATCCGTACTATCAAGAAAAAAAGTTGCCAGAATCAGGCCTTCTTTCTTGACTGCACCTGCGAATGACGCAAAAAGCCTGCGCATAAGGTCCTTGCCGGTATGGGTAAAAATAGATTGTGCTACAATGAGGTCAAAAGATACAGTAAAAGGCACGGTAAAATCATCTACGGCCATGAAATGTGGAGCTTTAACAGTAAGGATATCCTCTCCCAGTTCTTCATGCACGGCCTGAGTAATGAGCCATTCATTGGGTTCAATACCGTAGTAATGCCCTGCCTGTAAGTAGGGAATGAAAAAGCGTCCTCCACGCAGGGAGCCACAACCGAAATCCAACAAGAGATGTTGCTCCCTGAGGCCGCAGGAAACCGCAAGGGCAAATTGAGAAGCCCCGATAATATCATACATTTTCCCGGGCCCCACATATGTTCTGTACGCCATACTTGTCATGGACGCTCCACAAAAAATTGCCTACTGCCCGCGAATCCAGTAGGTTTCAAAACCATCTTCAAGCCAACCATCCCGTACGTTGGTAAAGCCCGCTTCCTTGAATAGGTTGCGATACTCATCTTGCGTACGACGCCAGCCCCAAAACTGCTGCCGCCGGATTCCTATATAGTGCAACACCCCTCGAATAAGGATTTTTATGGCATTCACGAAACTACCAATAAAAGAGTCCTCTTCCAGCAGTGAAGCGGAAAGCAGTATCAGCTCTCCACCGGGAAGAAGCTGGGCACGCAGCTCCCAAAGCAGGCGCTGCAGTTCATGAGTTGGGATGCCGTAGTCCACAGTGGAAAGGTAGATCATGTCATAGTGGACATCCGCAGGCAGACAGGTGGGGGGCAAACCTATGTACATACGGTCACTGGGGATACAAGTACGCAGCCATTTCATGCCTACGGTACTTGGCTCATTGACGTGCAGTTCAAGCTTCGGCATTTCGTCCAATAGGATCTTTTCCATGTAACCGACACCGCTGCCTATGGAGAGCACACGCACAGGTTCCGTTCGTTCAGTCACTTCCTGGGAGAGTTTTGCACGCAACTGGCCGAGAAGCCAGTGGGCATCCTTACGCTTGTTCTCACGCCAGAGGGCAGGCAGATCATTCCAGTCTTTATAACGGCGGAAGAGTTCCTCATAAAACACCGCATAAAACTTTGGTTCTGCAAGATGAAAAAAAGAAAGATGCGAAAACGTGGTGAAGGGTATACCTTGCCAGCTTTCCTGATAAAAACGCCGCACAGTCACTGCCTCCGAAACAGGGACACAGAGGCCGACACGCCTCTTGAAAATATATATAGCTCAAGCGCAAAAAAGGCGCAATGCGCCATGTGGCAAAGCAGAAATGCTAATCCTTTTCCCGACGCATCTCGCCGACCCAACGAGAAAGTGCAGTACGTGAAAAGGTTTTATCTGCTGTGCCGAGGGCACTGATATTCTCCTTCAGAGATTCCTGTGCTGCCTTGTCTGGGAAGGTAACCATACAGGCATGCCTGCCATGCTCACGGAACTCATTGAGTATTTTGGGATCAAAGGCCGCATCCCGCGCTGATTCTGCTGCAAGAGGTTCGTGATACTCTACAATAACGAGCATTTTTCTAAACTGCAAAACGAACTTTGCTCTGTAGACAAGGCAGGCTGCATGAGCATGATCAAAAGGGTCTTGACCGGCTTGCAGGAGCATCAGACTCTCGTAAAGGGTCTGCCCCTCGTGTTCGTACTGCACAGACTGCATCACTGGAAAAGGCTCATGGTGTCCGTGATCCCACATCCAAGGGTCAGTAGCTTCTGCCAAAGCTGTTATCAGGGTTCCCTTGCCGTTGCCATACATGGCAAACCACAGGCGTGCGTTGCCCGGTAATGAAATACTTGTCTGTGGTATCAGATCTCGCCAGCCGGCAGATTGCATCACCATATCCTGCGCTGGAACAAAAATCACCGCCGGGCGTACGCGCGAGGCCAGTACCTGTTGCGAAACTGCGGGAATATGGACTAGGCCACGCATGGGAGATTGTGGCCCCATAAGACGTATACACAGAAATCCACCTATCAGAAGCAAGCTGAAAATTAATAAAAATTTCACGGTCGAACTCCGTAATACAGGAGACAAAAGTAAGCCCCCGGACATATCACGACCTGACCGGGGGCTTTTTGTTGCACACTATACTTGATAGCAAAGGCTAGGGAAGCTTCATGCCCAACAATTTTTCTGCATTGCCGCGGAAGAATTTCTGCTTATGCTCTTCAGAAAAATGGAATCTGTCCAGATCGCGAATGGCCTGTTTCAAATTATAGCAGGGGTAGGCTGAACCATACAAAATACGCTCGCCGTCAAGCCAGCGCATTGCTTCACCATACATCTGATTTCCTGGCGCATCAGGATTGAGCATATACAAATCTGGAAGAAGCCAGATATTGGGTTGGACAATACAAAGGTTGACCACATGGAGCAGCCACGGATAGCAGGCATGCGCCAGCACAATTTGCAGTTTGGGGAAATCTTCGGCTACACGTTGTGCAGCCGATGGATTGGAATAGTCCAGATTCCCCTGGAAAAAGCTCATGGTGAGCACAACCGGCACACCAGCTTTTTCCAACCTAGCATAGATGGGATAAAGCACATTTGCATCAGCAAAACGCGGTGGCATGCAGTAGGCGGGCTCCATGGCAATACCTTTGAACCCCATGGCCAGGCAACGCTCCAGTTCATCCATTGTTGCTGATACACCACGTGACACATCAAGGCTGCCAAAGGGAATAATCCTGTCCGGATAGGCCTTTGCCATGTCATTGATATCGTCATTGGGCACAGAAGCCGTGTCGTCTGGAACCTGACGCCCAATGATTACGCCAGCACTGATACCGGCTTCGTCCATTTCTTTCCAAAAAAGGTCAATGGATTTTTCACGAGCAGCTTGACTGGGCTCACCATGCCATTTTTGCGGCGAGCTTTCATTGCATACGGGATTTCCGTAAATACCCAGATTAGTAAATTTTTTGTATGGTGGACGCAGCCGAAAATCAAAAATCTTCATAACTAACTCCAAGTACATAAATATTTGTTTTGGAATATGCTGGAAGGAGAAGCGCGTCAAGTTTTTCTCGCCTGCCAACGCGTATGATTACGCAACTATCATCCTTTGGAACACAGCCCCCCACGCCCGGCATTGACAGGGTCACCTTTCTCTGCGAGAGGGAAACGGAGCTCGCTGCGTGTCAAGGTATACGCGCGCACTATTTATATTTTGCTACAACAAGTTATTTCTGCGGAGGGCCTATGGCATTTTATTTTCCTTCCCTTTCGTGTGCAGCAATACGCCCACGCGTCTTCTCCGTGATATTTATTATCGCCATGCTTCCGCTGCCAGGTGGATGCGCGTGGTTTGGCGAAAAGCCACAGCAAGCAGACACCTCACCGGGCCCCGTAACAAACTTTATGAGCGTAGCAGCTCCTGGAGAACACGCCATGCTGGATGATGCAGATTTTGGCAGGAACATACAAGTGCGCATTGACGAAACATTCACTTCGGCCAAGGGAGAAAATTGCAAACGGGGTACAGTACGTACCGATACTGGAGAGACCGAAGTAGTAGTCGTCTGCCAAAGGATGGACGGCCGCTGGATGATGGCCCCCCGCGTATGGGGCCAGGGCATAACCAGGGGGCAATAATGCACTACATCTTTTATGTCCTGATGTTCTGTCTTTGTCTGGAAACAGCGACTCTGGCAGATGACACGCCTCTACCATACGCATCCAACCTTTTTCAGGGCAATTTTTCTCAAGAGCAGCTTCATGCTTCAGGAAAAGATTCCACCCCCATCGTTCCTGGAGATCGTGTGGTGCTGCGGCTCTGGGGTGGAAACATTACTGTAGATACCACTCTCACCGTGGCGCCGAACGGTTCCCTAGATATCCCCGAAATTGGTGCCATCCCGGTGGCAGGACTTGGCCATGATACCCTGGCTGAGACTCTGCGCAGCAAGCTGTCCGCCAATGGTCATGCAGATACGAACATATACGTAGCCCCGCTGGATGCACAACCTGTAACCGTGTTCGTTACCGGTGCCGTCGCCAGACCAGGGCGTTATACAGGCGTGTCAGGCGACACCCTGCTGCATTTTCTGGATAAAGCTGGCGGCATTGCACCAGGACGTGGCAGCTACCGCGATATACGACTCATGCGAGCAGGAAAGCAGATCCTTGTTCTCGACCTCTACCCCTTTGCGCGTAAAGGGGAACAACCCAGCGTACGCATCCAAGAAGGGGACACCCTTGTCGTGGGGAACAAAGGCCCCACAGTGACAGCCATAGGGGCTGTACATACACCCGCCCGCTTCGAATTTCCCAAGGGCAATGCTACCGGTAATGCACTCATGGAGCTGGCAGGCCCACAGCCCGAGGCTTCGCATATTGCCCTTTCTGGCACACGCAACGGCACGCCATACCGTACATATTTGCCCTTAAAAGAACTTGCAAACCTCAAACTTGAAGACGGTGATCAGGTACAATTTATTGCCGATGCTCCGGCCAATACCATGATAATTGGCGTACAGGGAGCAGTGCGCGGAGCCACACGATTCCCCGTACGGCGCGGTGCCCGCCTGCAGGAAGTGGAGAATTTCATTGCTGTAGAACCGGGGCGAGCGAACCTTGAGGCCATGTATATCAAACGCAAAAGTGTAGCGGCACAACAAAAGAAGGCCATTGCAGAGTCCCTACGACGGCTGGAGCAAAGCGCCATGACGGCATCTTCTGAAAGTATGGATGAAGCTTCCATCCGTGCCAAGGAAGCAGAGATGATCTCAAAATTTGTAGAGCGTGCCAAAGCCGTGGAACCGGAAGGCATCGTAGTGCTGGATGGTGGTCCATCCCAAGCAGACCTTGCTTTGGAAGAAGGAGATATTATCGTTATCCCCGCCAAAAGCGACGTAGTACTCGTCAGTGGAGAAGTGATGTCGCCCAAGGCCATGCTGTGGCGCAAAGAGAAAGATCTAAGCGACTATATTGCAGACGCCGGGGGGTACACAAACCGAGCAGACAAAGGACATGTGCTCGTCTTGCACCAGAACGGTGCCGTAACGCAGGGGGGTAGCAACATTCTGCCAGGAGATCATATCATGGTGCTTCCCGCTGTTGAATCCAAAAGCATGCAGGCTATTAAGGACATCTCACAGGTCATCATGCAAGTGGTTGTTTCAGCCAGACTGCTTCTTGGCATGCCCTCTCTTTAACACATCCATCCTGCTAATAAATAATGGTGAGTCGTTATGCTTTTTTCATAACGACTCTTTTTTTTTTGCATTGTACTTTGCACAGCCAACAAGCATCCATTCATAAATATATTGACTTTTTCTAGATATTATTTCAAAATTTTTTATATTTTGTCCATTATTCAGGAGGATTGTCATGAAAAACAAAATCCTTACTCTGGTGCTTATGTTCAGCATGGCGCTGCCTGCCTTAGCCATGGCTGAAAGCACCGGCCTTTATCTTGCCCCCAAATTTCTTATGAGTTTCCAAAACAGCGGTGAAGTAGATCGTTCCAGCTCTCTTGCCGGATCTGGGGTTGATCAGTACGGACAATTCACCCTCGGTGGCGCCTTGGCCGTAGGGTACGATTTCTGGCCCCAAAAGATGCTTCCCCTCCGAGCCGAACTGGAACTCGCGCTCCGCGGCAATAGTGAAACCACATGGGACGGCGGCCCGATGGAGGAAGTCAAGGGAACATGGAATTCTACCACGCTCTTCGCCAACCTGTTCTGGGATTTTCACAACACTTCCATCGTAACACCATACCTGGGTGCCGGCTTGGGCCTGGCATTCAATTACGCTGGATATGACTTCACGACCCGTAATGGAGATAGATTCTCCGGCGACGAACGCACAACCAATTTTGCATGGAATATTGGCACAGGCGCGGCCTTTTCCATCAACGACCATTTTTCAGTAGATGCGTCCTACCGCTTTGTTGGATTGGGTTACAATGAGGTTAGTGTCAGCTCCCGGGGGAAGCACTACACTATTGGCAACCGTCCCTATAACAACGAATTCATGTTGGGTCTGCGCTACGCTTTCTAACCTGCCGTACGGTTCAATGCCGTCCGAAGACTCTGAATGGTAGTTTTTTGGACGGCACAATTTCTTCTTTTCAGTATGGGGATATTAGCTAGAAAAAAAACACATTTCACCTCAAAAAATATTTTTGCTGCTTGACAAACATCATTCCCTTATGCCTTGAGACTTTCTTTCCATGAGTTTAAAATTCAGAGTATACGTAAGAATAAAAGAGTAAAATATAGTTTATTTTGTGAATAAGTTATACATAAATTGTGAATAAGTTATATCCACGTTAGAACTCCTCAAGATTTAAACACTTTTCTTTTGATGTGGCCTTTTTTAGTATTATAAAAAACATTTTTTATTTCAACATATTACACTGCAATACCCCTTGGGGATAAAAAAATACCCTCCTGCGCAAAACAGCTTATAATCCTTAATTGCTCCATAAAACACTTTTGGATTACAAGGCGGCATGCGTGAACAATGGTCAGAAATTACAGATAATCTCAAGAGAACGCTTCCATCAGGCATTTTTAAGGTCTGGATTGCGCCGCTCAAAGCCCATGTAACTGACACGGGGCTCCATCTCGTTGCCCCTAATAGCTTTGTGGCTAACTGGCTCGAAAGCAAGATGCTGCCGGCCTTGCGTGAAGCCGCAGCTCCTGTCCTTGGCATGGAGTCTGCTTCTGTAAAGATCTCCATTACGGCCACACCGTCTTTACAGAATACCACTGTCACAAAAGCAGACCGTACCTGCAAAACTACCAGTTCTACATCTCTCCGTAAGGAAGCAATACCGGCAGGTCAATGCCTGCAGGGTATTCTACCTATTCCTGCCGCCACGCCATCCTTTGCGACCACGTGGCGTTATTCCTTTGCAGATTTTGTCATCGGTCCATCCAACAACATGGCAGCTGCTGCTGCCCGCGACGTCAGCGATGCTTCAGGCACTGTGCATACACTGTTTATCAATTCAGCTGCCGGCCTTGGCAAAACGCATCTTGCACACGCTGTGGGCAGGGCTATTGCAGATACACACAGCAGTACACGAGTTGCATATCTTACTGCAGAAGACTTTGCTTCGCGCTATGTAGCCTCAATCCATAATCTTGAACAATTTAAGGCACGTTTTCACGACCTGGATGTTTTGTTATTGGAAGATGTGCATTTTTTTCAAAAGAAAGAAAAAATGCAGGAGATGGCATTAACCATCATAAAAGGTCTGCAAGCCCGTGGTGGTAAAGTTATTTTTACGTCATCCTTTTCGCCACGTGAACTTCAGAATGTGGACAGCGGCCTTGTATCTCGTTTTTGCTCTGGCATACTTACAGACATCGGACGTCCCACAGAAGACATGCGAAGAGACATACTGAAACACAAGGCAAAATCATTCCAGGTACTGCTGCCAGACAATGTATGTGAACTGTTGGCCAATCGTCTTGACGGCGATGTTCGCCAGCTTGAGTCATGCCTGAACAGCCTCATCTTCAAAGCCAGGATGTTGCATAGCACGCCCAACATAGATCTCGCACTAGAAATACTTAACCAGTATGAGCATGTTCCCTGTGTCCCGGACCTGCCAACTATCATACGCTTGGTCTGTGAAAGTTATGGGCTGGAAGAACGCCAGTTACGTTCACGCTCACGTCGCAAGGAATATGTACTTGGGCGCAATACCGTTTACTACCTTGCCCGCAAACATACAGAACTCACTCTGGAAGAAATTGGTGAACACTTTCACCGACGCCACTCCTCTGTCATCAAGGGTATTACATCTGTAGAGCGAGAACTCTCCCGAGAATCGAGCACAGGTCATCAGATTGCCCGTGCCGTCGGCCTTATTGAACGCAATGCCGGCCTGGGAACTTGACATTCCGCCCACTGCCCCCGGGGAAATAAGCTGTATTGGCCTGCGCGTTACTGTTGATGCAGCATGGCTGGAAGCATGTCGTCCACTCGTTGCAGCCGAAGAACTACGTGAAGCGCAACGATATGCACATCTGAAGGACGCCATTACATTCCTAACAGGGCGCGTATTGGTACGACAGGCACTGCGCGCAACCTTTGGATCTGATAATGTCGGACCGTTTGCACGTGGGCTGATGGGCAAACCCTATTGTCCTACCTGCGAGGCGCATTTTTCTATTTCACATTCCCAGAATATGGTATGGGTTGCAGTATGCAGAGATGCTCCTTGTGGTATTGATGTGGAAGCGAAACTCCCCCTGTCACAACTACTTGAGATCTCCTCTTGTCTGCACCCACGAGAACAAACGGCTATTCTTTCTCTGAGCGAACGCGCTAGGGAACAGGCATTCTACCGCTGTTGGACGCGCAAAGAAGCAGTCCTCAAGGCTTTGGGGCATGGCTTATACCTGCCCCTGCACAGTTTTGAGGTTGATATCAGCCCCAATCCTTTCTTTTGGATAGTATCATTGCCTACCAGTGTGCTGTCTATGCCTTCCGCAGCCGCAAGCTATGCCCTCCCTGCCGTACCAAGCATGCCAAATCTTTGGTCAAGCGCTACAATCGATGTAGGCTCGAATTATTCCTGCAGCGTAGCTGCAGCCGCAGCGAATCTTGTAATACGGGAATTGCACATACCAGGGCCATTGCCAACGGCCCACATCCCTGAGCATCGCAACATAACAACCACCCCTCCGACGCACATCTAAAGAATCCTAAAATCAGCCCTACAGACTTGACACCTTTGTACATAACGGGTGATATTTAGACGTATTAGGCTTGCAAATCAGTCCTGATATGAACGCGGGTAGTACATAACCGATCATAAAGCCTCCCAGAGGCGCTTTGCAAAAGCACATCTGCTCTAGAACAGTCAAGGAAAAGACATGCAAAGACATTTTTCCCTCGTATTGGCAACATTAGGCCGCTACCGGGAAGTCGAATCTTTTCTGCAATCGCTGGAGAAACAGACATATCGGTTTTTTTCTGTCGTGCTTGTAGACCAGAACCCTGATGCATCATTCCTCGGTCCTCTGATTGCACATTACGGAACTTCGTTTGAAATTCTCCGCGTAGTCAGCCCCAAGGGCCTCTCAAAAGCAAGAAACACGGGACTGTTATATTGCCGTGGCGATATTGTCTGTTTTCCCGATGACGACTGCATCTATCCGCCAGACTTGCTTGCTCGTATCAATGCAGCCTTCGACTCAACAGGCGCTGATGTGCTGGTAGGACGACAGCTTGATATGCGTGACAATGACAGCACAGTCAATCCTCCACAGACACGACGTTTTCTCATGAGCATGCTGCGCAGAGGACGCACAGAGGAAACTGTGGAAAGCCTTTGCTGGAATGCCCCGTCTAGCGTGCTCTTCTTCAGCAAAACAGCTGTTGCACGTACGGGGAATTTTGATGAACACATGGGAGTAGGCGCCGATACCCCCTGGGGGTCAGGCGAAGAAACAGATTACCTGTTGCGGGCCGTCCTGAATGGCTGCACAGCCGTACGACGCATCGACCTGTGCGTACACCACCCTTCCATTGATTTCAGCCGCGTTCCCCTTGAAAAGGCCCGCGCTTACGGACGAGGCCGGAGCTTCCTCATACGCAAACACCGCCTTGGACTTATCTTTGCCCTAATGAATATTCTCTTTCCCTTGGCAAAAGCTGTCTATCGTCTGCCCAACATTGCCACATCTCGCTACTATCTTCACTTGGCATGGGGACGTATGGAAGTTTTCCTACGAAAATAGTCCCAATCAGCATCTTTTATGATTCCATGGCATGGCATGCAGCTCGTGCAGCTTCACATACCCCTTCTGCCAGTGTAGGGTGGGCATGGACTGTTCTCGCAAGCTGGTGCACTGTAAGTCCCGACGTAATGGCCACGCCGGCTTCGGCTACCATATCAGATGCATGGACTCCTATTATGTGTACCCCAAGCACTCTCCCACTCGTGGCCTCGGCCACAATTTTAAACAATCCTGCCAGCTCTCCCATAGCATGAGCCTTACCCAGTTCACGCATCTGTGCCGTGCCGCAAACAACCTGTATTCCTTGCGCACGAGCCATATCTTCACTCAAACCGACTTCACCTATTTCTGGAGCGGTAAAAATAGCCGAAGGCATGTTGTCATAGCACATGGGTTGCGTATTACCGCCACACAGGCAATCAACCACATGCAAGCCTTCGCTTGCGGCCACATGGGCCAGCATAATATGCGATGGACCAAGGACATCGCCCACGGCATAGATACCAGGCACGGATGTCTGCA
>JAFTDG010000125.1 GCA_017454325.1 Desulfovibrio sp.
GGCTGAAGTTGCCAGAAACCTTCTTCACCTTGGATTGTCCATTCCCCAGATTGCCGAGGCAACGGGCTTTTCCCCCGCAGAAATTGAAGCATTGCGTACTACGCCGTAGCTCCGCAGTGCCGCTGCATGAAAACATACAAGGCCGACAGCGGAACCACCCGCTGCCGGCCCTCCAGTATGGTAGTGAACAACGACAGCGTTACCGGCTGACACGCCGCTCCCCTGTCCTTGGAGGGAGTGCGTGCCCGTCCCAGTGTTACGAAGCCTACAAAGCAACACAGGGAAATGTGGTGTCCCTCACGTAAGGGGAGGGATGTGTCCGGCGGCGGGTTCCAACGCCATCGCCGCCGGGCTGCCAAGGCGTCTTCTTCATATGGTTTGTGAGAACGCCTTGGCGTTTTGTGCGGCCCCTGATGTCGTGGCGGCATCGGGGGCTGCTGGGTTGCCGAAGAATTACATACCAAAGTCAGTCGATTTCAGGGCCACTGCCCCATCAGAATCATTGGTTACCGTAGCCACAAGTTTTACTTCTGCTTCAGTCACACCTGCATTGGCGCCAAAGGGTATTTCTATTTCTGAGAAGGGCCGTAAGCAAAAAATTCGTAGGCAACAACAATCTTGACGAGAAACAATAAAAAAACGAAAATTCTTTTTTCGGAAATACTCGCTGCAGGCATTCATGCTTGTCGCATCACGGGGAATGCCTCAACAGCGAACAGACCCGAACGGGGAATCCATGCTGGAAACAACTGTAGTCGTCATAGGCGGCGGTGCAACAGGCGCAGGCACGTTCCGCGATCTGTGTATGCGCGGTGTACCAACAATCCTGCTTGAACAGGGCGGACTGGCCCATGGCACAAGCTCGCGATTTCACGGGCTGTTGCACAGTGGTGGTCGCTATGCTGTGGGGGACAATGACTCCGCGCGTGAGTGCATTGAAGAAAATACCATTGTGCGTCGCATCGGCCATCAGTGCGTTGAGGAAACAGAAGGGTTCTTCGTACTGACCCCTGAAGATGATCCTGACTATGTACAGGGCTGGGTAGAGGCTTGTGCAAAAGCCGGTATTGCTGCTGCCGAAGTGGATGTGCATGAGGCCCTTCGCCTCGAACCCAACCTTTCTCCAGCTATCCGCCGCGTGTTCCGTGTGCCGGACGCCTGCGTGGATGGCTTTCGCCTTGTACTGCACAATGCCATGTCAGCACAGCGCTACGGCGGGCGCATGCTCACATACCACAAAGCAGTCGCCATCCATCAGCAAAATGGCAAAGTATGTGGTGTGACAGCACATAACACCCTCACCAATGAAGATGTAGAGATTGCCTGTTCCTGTGTGGTCAACGCTGCGGGTTCATGGTCTGGTCGCATTGCTGCCCTGGCTGGCTTGGATGTTGCGGTTTCGCCCGACAGGGGCACCCTTGTGGTCTTTAATCACCGTTTCACCTCACGCGTGGTCAACCGTCTGCACCCGGGTTCAGACGGTGATATCTTTGTGCCGCATGGTTCCATTACTATTCTGGGCACCACCTCCACAACCACAGACCGCCCGGATGACACCATCCCCACCACTGCCGAAGTACAACGCCTGCTCGCCATTGGCGAACCATTGTTCCCCGATGTACGCAACTACCGAATTCTCCGGGCATTTGCCGGCACCCGTCCCCTGTATACACCAGGCAATGCGTCTGGCCGCAAGGCAAGCCGAGGCTTCCACGTCGTGGATCATGGCAGCGAGGGGCTGGAGGGCATGGTTTCCATTTTTGGTGGCAAACTGACCACCTATCGGCTCATGGCAGAACGGGCGGCCGATACCGTATGCAAGAAACTTGGCGTAACAGCTCCATGCCGCACGGCTGAAGAAGCCCTGATTCCAGATCCTGACAAAGCCACCCTTGCCCTGGCCGCCAGGCATTTTCCCATGGCCGGTCTCAAAATCATGGCAGACCGTCTGGGTGACGATCTGCCATCCGTGCTTGACGCGGCAAAAGCAAAAAAAGAAAATCCCCTCCTCTGTGAATGCGAGATGGTCAGCCTGGCAGAAATCGAACATGTGGCGCGGGATGCAGCAACCCATTCCCTTACGGACATACGCCTGCGCACACGCCTAGGCATGGGTACATGCCAGGGAACATTCTGCTCATTACGCACCATAGCAGCCCTGGCAGAGCACAATATTCCCCTGGATATTCCTCCCACCGAAAATATGCGACGGTTTTTACAGGAACGCTGGAAAGGTCTTCGCCCCGCGCTCTGGGGCATTCAGGCACGGGAAATGGAGCTGGGCCGTGCCGTGTACGCGGGAGTTCTCAACCTTGACGGAGCCGCCCATGAACAAAATTGCTGATGTCCTTGTGGTCGGATCTGGCATGGCAGGTCTTGTTGCAGCACTCTCCGCAGCGCAGCAGGGCTGCAGCGTACGCCTGCTTTCTGCCGGTATGGGTTCCTTGGCGATCTGCGGTGGCACCATTGATCTTCTTGGCTATGTGCAGGGAAATGCCATAGCCGATCCATGGCAGGGCATGACACAGCTGCCCGAAGAGCATCCCTACCGTCTGCTCGGTGTGGACAACGTTCGTCTGGCCATGGATAGTCTGCGGAAAACACTGGAAGATCACGGCTGGCCCATGCACCCGGCTATCATAGACGGACACGATGGCAACACGCGCCTGCCCACCATTATGGGTACCCTAAAACCCACCTGGCTACTGCCCCCGGGTGTAGAGCCTCAAACGCTTGCCACGGCAAAAAATATCTTGGTAGTGAGCGTTGAAAAACTGCGTGATTGCCGCCCCGGGCTCGTTATCGATCAACTGAAGCGTTACAAAGAGTGGGCAGACCGCACCTACACGCCAGCATTGCTCCCCTCTCCTTTTGGAGAAGCACACCGCAGCATTTCTGCTCTTGATCTGGCCCGTCTGGCAGACAGGCCACAAACACGCAACTGGTTGTTGGACAACCTGGCACAGTTCGCAGGCAACTATGATCTGATCCTGCTCCCCCCGCTGTGCGGCAGCCGGGCGGATCTTGCCTTGCAACAACAAATCAGCGCAATCGCAAAATGCCCTGTGGTAGAGATGCTTTCCATTCCGCCGGGAGTAGGAGGGTTGCGACTACGGGATGTTCTGCTGCGCGCCATGAAAGAGTGCGGCTGCACCTTCATTGAAAACGCCACTGCCCTGCACGCTGAAGTACATGACGGCTGTTGTACCGCGCTGCAGGTCAATGCCTCCGGAGTGGTCGAACGACAGGCTGCCCATGCCTTTGTGATGGCTACAGGAGGCATTTTGGGTGGTGGCATCACCATGACGCCGGGCACGGTTCAAGAAACTGTGTTTGGCATTGACATCCCCGCACCACAGGATGTGGGCCAGTGGTCAGAACAGGACATCTTTGGCAACCATATCTTCTCACACATGGGCATTCGTGTAGACAGCGCCATGCGTCCAGTAGGCCACGAGGCAACACCATTATGGCAAAATGTATTTTTTGCCGGGCGCACTGTTGGCGGTTATGATTATGCTGCAGAGAAAAGTGGCCTCGGCGTGGCCATTGCCACCGGCTGGCAAGCCGGGCGCATGGCTGCCCGTGCGGCTTTGGAAATGAACGGGAAGCAACAATGAACATGCACATCAGCCCTGACAAATGCATCGCCTGTACCACATGTGTGGTACAATGCCCGGTGGCAGAGGCCACAACCAAATTTTTAGGGCCGCGCATGATAGGCCCTGCGTACGAACGCTTTCGCCTGCTTGGACTTGCTGAAGATGCATCGTTACACTATTGTGCCAACTGTAAAAACTGTGATATTTCCTGCCCTCAGGGGGTACCTGTTTCAAGTTTGAACATGTTGGCTCGTGCCGAGCAATGCCGGCACCACAGCCCGAGCCTGCGTGACTGGATATTGGGACATGGGGAGCTCATGGCCAGATGGTTACGGCATGTCCCGGCACCTCTCAAAAATTTTGGCATGCTCAACCCCCTCACACGGGAAGTGCTTGATGCACTGGGCATTGACAAACGTGCCACACTTCCAGCCTTTGCCACACAGACGTTCCGCCAGATGTTTGCCCATATCCGCCAGCCTGGTCACAAACGCAAGGTCATCTATTATCCCGGCTGCTACGTGGATGTGTATGACCCGACCACTGGTGTGGATATGGTCTGGGCCCTGAACCGTGCAGGATATGATGTCATTGTCCCTAATGAAGTTGTATGCTGCGGTCTGCCTCTGGTATCCAACGGTTTCTGGCAACACGCCCACGCCAATGCTGAACGCAATCTGCGTGAACTTGCCGGCTGGAGGGATAAAGGCCTGCCGCTGCTTACAGGCTGCCCCAGCTGTGCCCTCATGTTCCGTACTGATTTGCTCGAATATTTCCCCGACCTTATAAGCAAATACGGTCCTTGCCGGCTTGAAGACGCACAAAAATTCCTTCTGGAAACCATGGATGATGCTCTGTTTGAAGCAACTTCAACAGCGCCTGTCGTGTCGCAACACGTCATATACCATGCACCATGCCATCTGCGTGCACAGGGGAACGGTCTGCCAGGCCTTGCACTGTTACGTCGTATTCCTGGCGTGAACGTAGATAATGCTGATGCCGGATGCTGTGGCATATCCGGCAGTTATGGCTTCAAAAAAGAAAAATACGATATTGCTCAGACTATTGGATCACGCCTCTTTGCGGCCATACGCGAGAGTGGCGCAGCTACAGCAGTTTCTGAATGTGGCACATGCAGGGTTCAAATCAGACACGGTTCTGGTCTTCCTGCTAAACATCCGGTAAGCATTTTGCGGCAGCACCTCGAGGGGCTGCATTAGAACTGGAGGAAAGAATACATGGGTGAAACCCTGCTTACCGAAATTGTGACCATTTTTCTCCTCTCCATTTTTGTCACTATTGTCTGCAACAAGCTGAAACTGCCTGCCACAGTAGGCTTTCTGCTGACAGGTGTGCTTTGTGGTCCATCCCTTCTCGGCGTGGTCAGCGACCACGCAACCCTTGACCAGATCGCCGATATAGGCGTGGCCATGCTGCTGTTCACCATTGGCATGGAACTTTCAGGTGATGCGCTCAATCGGCTCAAGCGGCCCGTCTTTCTGGGGGGCAGCCTGCAGATTGGCCTCACCATTCTGGCCATAACAGGCATAACAGTTCTGCTGCCCAACCTTTCATGGCAGCAGGGGGTTTTGTGGGGCTGTCTAGCTGCACTATCCTCTTCCGCCATCGTCCTGCGTCTCATGCAGGAACGCGGCACTACCTCCACCCCTGCAGGACGCCTCTCTCTGGCCATCCTTGTTTTTCAGGACATCATGGTAGCGCCCATGCTGCTGGCAGTCCCGATGCTTTCTGGCACCCTCAAACTCGCCCCCAATGACATTATATTTGCCATTGGACGGGATGTGCTTGTACTCGGTGGAGTGTTTCTCTTTGCACGTTTCGGCTTGGACAGATTGATGCATGCTATCATGCGCACCCGTACCCGGGAAATTCTCATGCTCTCCACCCTGGGAATGTGTCTGGGCATGGCCCTGCTGACAAAGATGCTGGGGCTTTCTCTTTCTCTGGGCGCATTTCTCGCAGGGCTTATGCTTGCCCGCTCTCAATACAGCATGAGTGTCATATCCGGCATTTTGCCCTATCGTGACGTATTCATGAGCATTTTCTTCATTTCAGTGGGCATGTTGCTCAACGTGCAGCATCTGCTACAAAATTTTGTTATCATACTTACCGGTACGGTCTTATTTATCCTTATCAAGAGCGTACTAACCCTTCCTGCCATTCTGGTACAGGGCTATCCCTTGCGCACTGCCATCGTGACATCTCTTTCACTGGCCCAGGTTGGTGAGTTTGCCTTTGTATTGGCTGCTTCAGGTCTTACTGCAGGTCTGTTTGACATGTACTCGTATCAGAACTTCCTGGCAGTCAGCGTAATTACCATGATGCTCACGCCCGGCCTGATTGCCATTGCACCACGCATTGCAGCGCGTTTTCGCGGTCCAAGCCATGAAGGCGCTGCAGGTAATGAAGCCCCGGATACCGAAGCCACAACATACAGTGATCATCTCATTATCGTAGGCTTCGGCATCAGTGGCAAGCATCTGGCGCGGGTGGCGCGGGAATCTGGTATCAACTATACCATTCTTGAGATGAACCCTGAAACAGTAAATCGTTACCGTAATAAGGAACCCATCACCCACGGTGACGCATCCCAGCCGGTGGTGCTCGAACACCTGGGCGCGGACAGGGCAAGGGTGCTTGCCATCATCATCTCTGACCCTGCGGCAGTGCGTTCCATTGTCATAGAAGCCCGCCGCATGAACCCCAACCTGCACATCATTGCCCGTACGCGTTTTGTAACGGAGGTCGCAACCCTACGCCGCCTCGGAGCTGACGAAGTCATCGCCGAGGAATTTGAAACCTCTATTGAAATTTTTACACGCGTCCTTTCACGTTATCTGGTGCCACGGCAGGATATTGATGCCTTTGCAGCGCGCATCCGGCAGGAAAACTACCGCATGATACGCCGCATGAGCACTTCCGTAGATTCGCTTGATGCCATGGTGAGCCGCCTTCCTGACATGGGGGTGCAAGCTGTACGGCTTTCTGCCGGCTCCCCTCTCTGTGGCATCAGCCTAGCCGAAAGCCAGCTTCGCCGTAAATTTGGCATCACACTCATTGCCATACTGCGCAACGGTGTCACACAGGCTTCTCCCGAACCTTCCTATGTTTTTGCTGATGGCGATATAGCCTACCTCTTTGGCAGCACTGACCGCCTTATTGCCATAACTCCGCTCTTTTCCGGTCCGTTACGCACAGAAAGCAAGGAAGGCACACCCAACAAAACACCAGCTGTTGCTTGACAATAATTCGATGCACCAGTCAGCCTATTTTCTTGCGCTTTTTACTGTTGACGACTATACACATAACGTCTTTTTGTTATAACTATATGCGTCTATGGGAGTGACATCTTGACCTCCATGCCAGTTGACGCCATTTTTCACTGCCACATGTGCGGCCTCTGTTGTGAAGGCAAAGGCGGTATTGTTGTAAGCCCGGCAGATATGCTGCGTCTGGCACTCCATCTTGCCATGCCTGTGCAACAGGTTCGCGATCAATATTGCGAAATAGCAGCTGGCAAACTGAAAATTCGGTGTGGAGACGATGGATACTGTATTTTTTTCAACAAGAAGACTGGATGCAGCGTCCATGCAGGCAAGCCCTCAATCTGTCGGGCCTGGCCTTTTTTCCGTGGCAATCTTGAAGATCCAACCAGTCTGGCCATGGCAAAAGAATTCTGTCCTGGCATCAATGCCAAGGTAACACATGCGGATTTTGCCCGTGCAGGATATGACTACCTCCGCGAGCATAAACTTTTAGCTTCTGATGCTTCTCAGGAAGCCAACGCACTTATTCTTGAATAACCACCATGGCACGCCGTACCCGCCAGATATCGCTTAAGGAATGCTATGACATTCTCAAACTGGAAAAAGATGCAGACATGGCTGCACTTAAGCGGACCTATCGACGTCGCGCATTTGAACTGCACCCAGATTTGCACCCAGACAATCCCGAGGCCAGCCATGATTTTCAGTTACTGAACGAGGCCTATGTGGCACTTTCCGCCATGCTGGAGCATGAGGAGCAGGTTCGGGCCAGTGCCAATGCCCGTCGTGCAACAAGAGAGGCAAAAAAACAGGCTGCCCAGGATACCGCAGAAGCAAAGGACGCTACGGCATCAGCAGAACATGCCTCCACGACGAGTGCTAATGAGACCACAGATTCCCAATCCAAGGCTGAAAGCGCAGGGGAACAACAAGCAACAAACGAACAGACAGAGAACAGAAAGTACACACAGAACGCCTATACAGAACATGATGTTTTACGCGATCTGCTTAATGACCCCTTTGCCAGACGGGTTTTTGAAGATATCTACAGCGAGCTGAACCGTAAGCAAAAGGAAGAAAACAAAAAGCAGCCAGAACCGCCGCACCAGGAGCCCCCAAAGCCCGAGCAGCCGAAAAAGCCTACCGCTGAAAAACGCAACGTCACTCTGCACAAAGAAAATATTGCCTGGGGCACAGCCAAGTGGAACAAGGACATGAGCCGTGGCATGACCGGCATGGTCAAGGGGTGGCTGCGTAAACAGATTGACGAAGAACAGCATCTCAAACTGCCCTCTGCCAATCTGGCACCGGGCAGACGTATTCGCCTGCAAATACGCCAAGCCCTTTCCGGTGAGTTGAAAACCATAGAAATTACTCTTCCACCAGATTTCACCCCCGGCAAACCCATCCGGCTTCGTGGCCTGGGCAAACGTGTAGGGCCATGGCAGGGCGATTTGTATTTGACCATCTCTAACGCGTAGCAGCGCCATTCTTTCAGGCATGCCCGTCTTTGAAACACGCCTGCAGCATACCTCCTTTTGTTTTTCTCACGATGTTTGACCGCTTGCACAACGCCCTGATGTGCTTCTTCACCTGCCCTGTCCATGCAAAAACAGGACAGGTGACGGTTAATGCCAACGAGCCATGAATTCCGCAGCTGTCAACCCTTCTTCCAAATGTCGGAGCAATGCGCTGCCAAAAACTACAGCATCAGGTCTTGCAGTGATCGGAAAAGCATCGAGTTGCTTTTTCTCACGCAATCCGAACCCCAAAGCCAAGGGCAGGCGAAACACAGAGCGCGCCCGCGTAATGGTAGAAACTACTTCAGGAGGCAGGCTCTCACGCACACCGGTCACGCCCATGACGGACACTACATATACATACCCTTCTCCCACAGTCGTATATAACTGCATACGCTCAACGTTAGTATTTGGCCCCACCAGAGGGATGAGAGCTATCCCTTCCTTTTTCAATGCTGTGCGTAAAGCTTCCGATTCCTCAAATGGAAGATCTGGCACAATGAAGCCATGCACGCCGCCGGCAGCCGCATCGCGAGCAAGCTTGTCAAAGCCGTACTGCAGAAATGGATTCAGGTATCCCATAAGAACAAGACCGGCCTTGATAAGGCCCTGGCGCTCACGCAATTCCTTGAGGATACCGTGCAAGTTCACCCCTTCAGTCAAGGCTCGGCGGCTGGCCTCTTCCACAACAGGGCCATCGGCCACTGGATCGGAAAACGGCACACCGATTTCGATAATATCTGCCCCATTCTCGTCTAATTCCATAAGGGTTGGCCAGAATGTACTACGGTCGGGGAATCCTGCAGTCAAAAATGGGATAAGCGCAGGACGACCTGCCGCATTGGCCTCCCGTATTTTTTTTTCGAGCACATGCATAACTATGCCTCCCCAGCCTGCGCTGTAAACCCTAGCGCTTTGTTGATGATACCCATATCCTTATCTCCTCTTCCGGAGAGATTAACCACCACCTGGTCGCCCGCACGAAATTCTTGTGGATGATCCAGTACCCAGGCCAAGGCGTGGGAGGATTCCAATGCGGGTAAAATCCCTTCAGCACGGCACAATCGCTGGAACGCAGCAAGAGCGTTGGCGTCTTTTACGAGCCCGTAACGGGCGCGCCCAGTCTTTTGCAACCAGGCGTGCTGCGGCCCCACACCGGGATAGTCCAAACCGGCAGAAATGGAATGAGATGGTTCCACCTGTCCGTCATTTGTCTGCAAAAGCATGCTGTATGCCCCGTGGAGTACTCCCGGCGTGCCGAGGTTCAACGGTGCAGAATTAAAACAGCCTGGTTCCCCCGTTCCCGCAGCCTCCACGCCGATTAGACGTACTTCCCTATCTTCAATAAAGGCATCAAACATGCCTATGGCATTGGATCCCCCCCCAACACAGGCCACTACGGCCTGAGGGAGATGACCTGTTTTGTCAAGCATCTGAGCCCTGGTCTCCCGGCCAATAACACTCTGGAAGATACGTACCAGTGTGGGGAAGGGATGTGGCCCAGCTGCCGTGCCAAAACAGTAGTGCGTACTTTGCTGACTGGTGATCCAAGCACGCAAAGCCTCATTGATGGCGTCTTTGAGCGTTCGTGTACCGCTCTCCACGGCATGCACGTGAGCACCCAACAATCGCATACGGTTGACGTTGGATGCCTGTCGCACGACATCCTCAGCGCCCATGAATATGGTACAGGTCATGCCAAGGCGCGCAGCCGCTGCAGCTGTTGCCACTCCATGCTGTCCTGCTCCGGTCTCGGCCACAAGTGATGTTTTGCCCATATATTTGGCAAGCAGCGCCTGCCCCAGAGTGTTGTTAATTTTATGTGCTCCCGTATGCAGCAAATCCTCACGCTTAAGCCACAAATCAAAACCCAGCTCTTTAGATAGGGTAGGGCAATGCGTCAGAGGCGTTTCACGACCTGCGTAATTGCGCAGCAAATTCCGCAGTTCATTCTGAAATCGTTCGGTAGGAAGGATGTCACGCATGGCCGTTTCCACCTCAAGCAGAGGCGGCATGAGCAGTTCAGGCACAAAGCAGCCGCCGAACTCTCCAAAATAGCTGTTTTCCATGATTGCTTACCTTTTTTCAATGTACCATAACGGCCGCAAAAGCGGCTTCCATGGCCTGAGCATTTTTCTGCCCCGGGACATCTTCCACGCCAGAATTGAAATCAACACCGTCAGCCTTGCTCAAACGCAAGGCCCGTGCAACATTGCCGGCATTGAGCCCTCCAGCTAACAGCCAGGGATGCGGGGTACGAACCGTTGCCAAATCTTCCCAATCCAGCTTCTGCCCACTGCCGCCTCCCTGAAAACCTGCATCAAGAAGATAATAGGCACAGGAGTTGGCATGGCGCAATATATCTGTATGCAAGAGAGCACGGTGAGCATATCTCAATGGCCAGAGCACACGAATCACTCGTTCCGCTCCCAGTTTTTCCGCGCACTCCACACTCTGTTGTCCATGTAGTTGGAGATAATCCAGACGGGCCACTTCCATAATGTCCCTAATTTCTTCAAAGCCATGGTGCACAAAAATCCCCACACGTTTCATGTTGCCGCTTTGCAGCAAAGCCGCCCTTTCTGGCGGAATGTATCGCGGGCTCTGCTTGTGAAAGATAAAACCGCACATATGTGCTCCCAGCCTTACGGCCACGTCCACGTCTTCCTGCCTTGTCAAACCACAAAATTTAATGAGCATGATCGTACTCCTACTGCCATAAAAGCATCATACACAGTCTGGCAGCATATCAGACCAACAACGCCGAAAGAGCTGCTGCGGGTTGACCGCCCTCCATGAGCACGCTACCCACCAGCACGGCATGAAAGCCCGCATCGGCAGCCGCCCGCATATGTGCCGAGCTACGTATGCCGCTGGCAGCTATCCAGACTTCCCCCCTTTCCGGTGGATTATCTCGCGCCAGGGCAAGGCAGGCATCCCTGTGCACGGACAGATTTTCCAAATCCCGAGCATTCACCTGAATGATACGTGCACCGCTCTCTCGGGCCAGGCGTAAATCATCTGCATCAAATACTTCAACTACCGCCTGCATGCCATATGCCTCGGTGCTTTCTCTCAATGCGCGCAATACTTCGACCTTCGGTGTAAGCCGCACGATGAGCAACAATGCCGAGGCTGGAGTGCTTGCCGTACAGCGCACTTGCAAGGGATCAAAAAGGAAATCCTTGCGTAACAGGGGAAGCCTCGGTCCTTTATATAGCTCCTTCTTGGCGGCCCGTTCCAGATACGCCAGCCTTCCCTGAAAAAACGTCTCCTCTGTCAATATGGAAAGAGCGACGGCACCGGCCGCTGCGTACTGACACGCCACATCTTCCACTTCTAGGGCATCGCAAATAAGCCCGCGTGAAGGCGAAGCGCGTTTATATTCAGCCACGACTGCCGGCATGGTTCCCCCCTGTGCAGTCTGGAGGGCCGCCATAAAATCCGGTCTGGAGCCGGCATAAACAGCAGGCAGCGCATCCCGTTCTGCAGCACGCCTCAAGGAGGCGATTTCACTGCGCTTGGCTTCACGAAAACGTTCAAGCAACATCAAGCACCTTCCTGCCAACGCCTGCATACACGGCTTCTCGAGCACGGGCCATGCAAAGGGACATATCAAGACCTTCTTCCAATAAATAGATGGCAAGCCCCACATTGAGCATCACCATATCCATCATGGGCCCGGGCCCATGCCCATTGATGATCTCCTTTAACACTGCCACTGCATGGTCCTTATCGCGCACGGCAAGATCTTCCACTGTACAGGACGATATGCCATATTCCTGTGGGTCAAGCACCATCTGCGACACCTTGCCACCAGTGAGCAATGCCATCTTGGCAGGACCGATTGGGGTTACCTCATCGTAATTGCCCGAACCACATACCACAGCCGCACGCTGCAGTGCAGACTGTGCGAGGGTGTCTGCCACAAGTTGCACCAGCTCCGGCCGCGCAACTCCCATAAGCAGATGGCTGGGACGGGCAGGATTGATCATGGGGCCGAGGATGTTAAACAGCGTACGAATTCCCATTTGTTTGCGAATGGGCCCCACGTTTGCAAAGGATGGATGGAAATACGGGGCAAACATGAAGGCAAAATTACGCGTTTCAACCATATGCGCCACTGAAGCTGGATCTTTTTCCAGCGCAATCCCAAGCCCTTCCAGGGCGTCAGCGGCACCACATTTTGATGAAACTGCACGATTGCCATGCTTGGCCACCTTGTAGCCCATACCCGCAAGCGTCAGGCACGTAGCCGTTGAGCAGTTGAAAGAATTGCGTCCGTCACCACCTGTGCCTACGACATCAATAGCTGCTTCCGTAATGCCGTCCACCCGTACGGCCCGCGCCAAAGCCGCACGCACGGCGTGAGCCAGTTCCAGAGCGCTCTCGCCCTTGGCTCGCAACCCCATAAGAAAGGCACCGGATTGCGCCGGTGTCATTTTACCATCCATAAGTGCGCTGAAAGCAGCAGACGCCATTTCCGCCGTTAAATCTTCCTTACGTCCAAGACGCTCAAGGATGGCGGAGAAATCCGTTTCTTCGGCACCTGTGCCCAGAACTGCCTGTGGGAAATTGCCTAAAAGGCGCAGCCCATCTGGAGTAAGCACAGACTCTGGATGAAACTGCACCCCCACCCACGGGCGGTCATTATAGCGCAGGGCCATGACTTCGCCCTCTGGAGCCCGTGCCGTCACCGTGAACCGAGGATTTTCTGCATCCTCATCGGCATGTACAACCAGTGAATGGTACCGCCCCGCAAGCAAGGGATTGGGCAGCCCTACAAAAAGGCCCGTACCGTCGTGTACGATCTCAGACTGCTTGCCATGCATAATGCAGGGTCCCACTTCAACCTTGGCACCGGCAAAAAGCCCAAGTATCTGATGGCCCAGGCATACACCCAATACGGGGACGCGCGGATTCAGGCGTTTGAGAAAGTCAATACACAGCCCGGCCTTTTCCGGGCGACCTGGACCGGGGGAAATGCAAACCATGGACAGCTCCGGATCAACTGCTCTATCCAGCAAAGAAGGATCGTCATTGCGCAACACCACAGGCTTGTGTCCCAGAGCATAAAAGGCCTGAACCAGATTATACGTAAAGGAATCGTAATTATCGATGAGCAAAAACATGTTCTTCATCCTCCGCCTGCAGGGCCAGACGCATAATGGCCGACTTGTTGCAAACTTCTTTCCATTCGAGATCAGGATCAGAGTCATGCACGATGCCTCCGCCCGCCTGCCAGAAGATTTTACCCTCTCGCTTCCACATACTGCGGATTGTAATCCCTGTGTCCAGATTCACACTGTTTTTGTCTAGACCAAGCCAGCCGATGCAGCCAGCGTAGGGACCCCGTGACTGCCCTTCCAATGTACGAATAATCTCCATGGCCCGTGTTTTTGGAGCCCCAGAAACAGTCCCTGCAGGAAATGTTGCCGCCAGTACATCCAGCGCATCTAATCCCTCCGCCAACCGTGCCCCCACCCGACTTGTGAGGTGCATGACATGGGAATAGCGCTCCACTTCCATATATCTCTCCAGACTTACCGTGCCTGGCGTTGCAACGCGTCCAAGATCATTACGCCCCAGATCCACCAGCATGACGTGCTCGGCACGCTCTTTGGGATCTTCGCGCAATTCGGTGGCGAGGCGTGCGTCCTCCAGCTCATCAATGCCGCGCCGTCGGGTACCTGCTATTGGTGACAGCTGCAAACGACCGGCCGTACAGCGCACCATGACTTCCGGCGACGAGCCCCAAAGCGTTATATCAGGAAAACACATATAAAACATATAGGGAGAAACATTGAAACGCCGCATGCGCCGGTACAGTTCGAAGGGATTGCCATCAAACTCCGTGGAGAAACGTACCGAAGGCACTACCTGTATCGCTTCACCCTGTCGCAACATTTCTTTAATATGGCGCACATACTCCTTGTATCCCTGCTCTCCAGGTTCTGCTACAATATCGCCAACAGTATTCCCGCCTGATGTTGATTGGCTATACTGCTGTGACGCGGTACTTCTTTTTTCCACGTTGCTATGTGCCCCCAGGCTCACCTGGCAGAGGCGGTTATAGAGATGGTCAAACACCAAAACAGTACCCGGCAGCATGAGATGGCAATCCGCCTCATGAGGAGGCATGATCCTGGCCAGCTTGGTGTTGAAAAGACCGGCCATTCCAAAACCAAGATACCCGTAGAGAGCACGCGTAATGGGCGGTAATCCGGTAACTTCCTCTGGCGCAGTGATATCAAGGCCGTGCATCAGGGCACGTAAACCTTCAACAAAAGGACGTCCTTCATGCACACGCAAACTGGCCAGTCGTTCATCCAGCACATTGAGCGCCAAATTTCCCTCTTGGCAGGCAATATACATGGCAGGATCGCACGCCAAGATGCTATAGCGTCCCCAGCGTCCATCCACTTCAGCACTTTCCAGCAATATACCATTCCCCGAGCCTACCATATTAAAAAACAGGCTGATGGGGGTATCCATGTCCGCTGGCAACCAGCGAGCACATTGTCGCAGCGTCAGCCGCGCTTCTCCGTGATCGTTCATGCCCCTACCTCGAGTGTTACAATAGACATAAAAAAAGCCGCCTCCACTGGGGAGACGGCATAGACTACATCAAGCGCATGTGACAGGTTTACACCCGCACGCCTCCCCTGCGTAGGAAACTACGCCACCACCAGCCCATAAAGCCAGCATTAATGGTGTTTGAGAAGACGTTCGTATTCATACAATTCCTCTTTGCCCTTCTATTCCATATATGGATGTTCCCTGTCAACCGATAATCGTAAATATTTTTCCTTCTTTTTTTCACGGTCAGCGGCAGCAATACACACATCAGCCTAGCAGGCACGCATTGATTGGTAAAAAAATGTCAGTCTCTTGCAGATATAACTGCCCTTTTTGGAAGATCATACAAAAAACACTATTTGGAATCAATATTGCATTAAGATTACAAAATCCCGACAGCGGCAATTCTCGCCGGAAGGAGTCGTCATGAGCAGGCAACAGTTATTTCTGCTTCCCTATCTGACCCTAGGCACGATCTTGCTCTTCAGCGCTCTGCTGTTCGGCATATCACTGTGCCGCAGTATACCCTCCCCAAACACAGAACCGTACTATGTTCTCGGCTTCAATGTTTATGCGGATGGAGGAAATGCCGTGCGGATCGTCCCCTTGGCAGGTCCTGTTCTGCGCAGTCCTATTGTAACGATAGCTGAAGCACCGTTACGGCTTTCCTATTAAATCTTCCCCAATCAGCATCCCATGCATAAGCAAGAGGTAGAAGATGGCTTTGCCACCCCAGACCTCTTGCCATAACATACACTGCTATTACAGCATATCTGCCATGCCATACAGACGCCCTGGTTTTTTCCCGAGCATCCATGCTGCGGCACGTAGGGCACCACGTGCGAAATTTTCACGCGAATGCGCGTGATGCGTCACTTCTATACGTTCTCCAGGCCCCATAAAATATACGGTATGCACCCCCACCACATCTCCACCGCGTACAGCCTGTATGCCGATTTGTCCCTTGGGACGTTCGCCAATGATTCCATTGCGGCCTGAACAGCGCACGTCTTCTAGTTTAACGCCTCGAGCGCCAGCAAGGCATTCACCAATGGTCAAGGCCGTTCCACTAGGGCTGTCTTTCTTTCGGTTGTGGTGCAATTCTATCATTTCGATATCATATTCTTCACCAAGAGCCTGCGTTAACACAGGCAAAATCTTAACCAGTACGTTAATGCCGATACTCATATTGGACGACCAAAAAATAGGGGTTGTGAGTGCTATATGTTGCAATTCTTCTTTTTGTACCTCACTCAACCCTGTAGTACCAATAACAAGGGCGTTCCCATACTGTGCAGCCACACTGGCAGAATGCAAGCTTACAGCAGGAGCAGTGAAATCAATGACAACAGCCTCAGGATTTTGGGGCAGTAACGCCGCCAGATCTGTCTCGACAGGGCATATGCCCCGGTCTAATGAAGATACACGGTCCTTGCTGTCAACCATGCCTACCAGATCAAAGTTTTCAGACGCAGCAGCCAGACGGCAAATGGTTCCGCCCATGCGGCCTGCGGCCCCAACCATAATGATCTTTGTGTTCATATCCCTTTCCCCGTTGAGATACATATTACGCAAACAGCGCTCCAGACTCTTCCAGCAGCTTTCTAAATGCCGCCTCATTCAGAACGGTTACGCCCAGTAACCGCGCCTTTTCAAGTTTACTCCCGGCGTTATCTCCTGCGACGAGATAGTCCAGTTTTTTACTCACACCAGAGAGAGGTATTGCCCCGACGCTCTCAGCCCACTGTTGCGCCTTGCTCCGGGGCACACTTAGGGTGCCAGTAAACAAAATAGTCTTGCCAGACAATGGACCGACTGGGATCTGTCGTTCCGGCACGTCGTCACCAGATGCTTCACGGGTGCCCTGGGTCGGCCACAAACCCAATGCTTTGAAACGTTCCATAAGGACACGATTTGCTGGGGAAGCAAAAAAATTATGTATTGAAGCAGCAACTTCAGGCCCTATGTCTGGCATGGCCTGCAGTGTTTCTATGCCGGCGTCTTTCAGAGCATCCAAATCATGGAAACGCATAGCCAGGGCTCGTGCCGTCTGCTCACCCACATGCCTGATCCCAAGGGCGCTCACGAGTCGATGCAGAGGGGCTGTAGTCCTGGCCGCTTCCAGTGCATCCACAAACTTTTGTGCCAGCTTTTCACCCATCCGCTCAAAACACTGCAATTCCTGCACAGTCAATGTAAAAAGATCCGCTGGAGATTGTATACGTCCACACTGCACAAGTTGGGTGATCCACTTCTGCCCGACGCCCTGCACATCCAGCCCTGTTTTAGATACAAAATGGATAATGGAACGCAAGCGCACTGCCGGACAAGAAAGATTTGCACACCTCCAAATGGCTTCGCCTGCTTCCCGGTACACTGGCTGACCGCAAGCCGGACATGTGGAAGGAAAGACAAACTCCCGGGAATCTCGCGGACGCATTGCAAGCACAGGGCCGACCACTTCGGGAATAACGTCACCAGCGCGTTGTACAGTTACCGTATCGCCAACACGCACATCACGATTACGAATTTCTGCCTCATTGTGCAGTGTTGCACGGGATACAATAACACCCCCCACAGCTACAGGCGTTAACACGGCTACCGGCGTTAGCGCCCCAGTTCGTCCGACTTGAACTTCTATAGACTGCAACAATGTCTGCGCCTGCATAGCTGGAAATTTGAAAGCCACAGCAAAACGGGGTGCTCGTGCAGTAAAGCCCAGCACATTCTGGACTTCCAGATTATCCTGCTTAGCAACTGCACCATCAATATCTACAGGGAAGTTCTGTCTGTTATCACGAACCCATCGCACATAACGCACTACCTCGTCTGGCGCGAAGCACAATTTACCTTCAGGTGGTGTGAGAAAACCATACTCTGACAAGCGCGCCATGAGCGCTGAGTGATAAAGACAGGGAGCGGCATGTCCCCAATCCACTTCACCAAGGCTGTAGGCCAAAAAGCGCAGGGGCCGTGATCCTGTTTCTGACAGATCCAGCTGACGCAATGTCCCCGCCGCTGCATTACGCGCGTTGGCAAATGTCTTGCGACCAAGTGCCTTCTGACGAGCATTAAGCGCAGCAAAATCCTTACGGAACAGGACAACCTCACCACGAACTTCCAGCCGCGCAGGCAATGGATCAGCACCATGAAGCCGTAAGGGGACAGTGCGAATAGTGCGCACAGCCTCTGTAACCACTTCGCCAATTTCGCCGTCACCACGTGTCAGGGCTTCTTGTAGCACGCCGTTTTCATAAATAATTTCTAGAGCCAAACCGTCTAACTTGGGATCACACCAGAAAGTCAATGGCAGCGCACCGTTAGCCTGAACATCCCAGGCACGTTCCATGCGTTCCACGAAGTCATGCCATTCCTGCTCTGAAAATACATTATCCAAGCCATACATACGATGCCGGTGCGCCTTTTTGGACAAGCCCTCAAGCAAACGTCCACCAACACGCTGTGTAGGAGAATCTGCCGCGCGCAAGTCTGGACGGCGTTCCTCAAGTTCCACCAATTCCCGATATAGAGCATCATACGCTTCATCGCTGATGATAGGGGCATCCAAGGTATGATACAAATAATTGTGGTGTTCAAGCTCTGTGGCGAGCCATTTTGCACGGTCACGCTCAGGATCAGGCGACGCAGAATCGAACAGAGACGCCTGTTGCCCACTTAGCTGCTGTTTTTTAGTTATACTGGACATAGTGACTTTTGAAGTATCCTGGCAGCAAAAAACAACCTAGTCTGGCATGGCAAGCAGCCTGGTTCGCAATACGCGGATGCGGTCGCGCAATGCCGCGGCCTGCTCAAACTCCAAATCCCGTGCTGCCTGACGCATCTCTTTCTCAAGCTTTGCTACCAGCACTGCGGTATCTTCCGCTGTAAGGGGCATCGAATCCGGTTCAGCTGTTTTATTACCCCTTTCCCTGCTACGGCTACGTCTGCTACTATCTTCTTGGTACAGGCTATCCAGAGGGGATTCAAGGTTCTTTGTTGTACTGTGCGGTGTAATGCCATGCGCCGTATTATATGCAGCCTGCTTTATACGGCGACGCTGTGTCTCATCCATAGCCGCCTTCATGGAATCGGTCACCACATCGGCATAAAGAATAACCTTGCCCTGGGCATTGCGGGCAGCACGGCCAAATGTCTGAATAAGCGAACCCGTAGAACGCAGAAACCCCTCCTTATCCGCATCAAGAATGCAAACAAGTGACACTTCAGGGATATCCAATCCCTCGCGCAGGAGGTTGATACCCACAAGCACATCAAATTCCCCCAAACGCAAAGAGCGGATAATTTGCATACGTTCCAGCGTGTCAATATCCGAATGCAAATAGCGAGCACGCACCCCCATATTGCATGCGTATTCGGTAAGGTCTTCGGCCATCCTTTTGGTGAGTGTGGTCACAAGCACACGCTCTCCCCTGGTAACACACCCCCGGCATGCAGAAAGTAAATCTTCCATCTGCCCCTTTGTTGGACGCACTTCCACAGACGGGTCTACCAGTCCTGTAGGGCGAATGATCTGTTCAACTATAATGCCTTGAGCCTGGTCAAGCTCGTACTTTCCTGGTGTAGCCGATACATAGACCACTTGATTGAGCAGTTCTGTAACTTCACTGAAGCGTAAAGGGCGGTTATCCAAGGCTGAAGGAAGTCGGAAACCATAATCTACAAGAGTTTGCTTGCGAGAACGGTCACCCTTAAACATGCCATGGAGTTGCGGCACGGTGATGTGAGATTCATCAATAAAAAGCAAAAAATCGCGAGGGAAATAATTGAACAGGCAGGATGGAGGCTCACCCGGCTTACGGCCATCCAGATGGCGTGTATAATTCTCAATGCCATTGCAATAGCCCAATTCCTCAATCATTTCCAAATCAAGCTGTGTACGCTGCTCCAGCCTTTGCGCCTCTACAAGTTTTCCCTGTCCCCTAAACCAGGCTAAACGTTCTGCAAGTTCATCACGGATGTCCGCTGCAGCACGTTTCAGATTATCCTGGGCAGATACGAAATGACTAGCCGGATACAATACCGATTTGGAAAGCTCTGCCAACACTTCGCCAGTAAGGGGATCTATCTCGTGCAGGGCATCAATTTCGTCACCGAAATATTCCAGTCTCAATGCACGTTCGTGGTGATATGCGGGAATAATCTCCAGTGCATCGCCGCGCACACGAAAAGTGCCTCGATGAAAGTCGTAATCATTGCGCTCATAATGCACTTCCACCAATCGCGCAATGAGTTCATCCATGGGGAAATTCTGCCCTACTTCCACAGGCACAACCATCTTCGCATAGTATTCTGGCGAACCTAAGCCATAAATACAGGAAACAGAGGCCACAATGACTACATCCCGCCGTGTCAAAAGTGCATGCGTGGCAGCGTGACGCAGCTTATCAATATTATCGTTAATGGACGAATCTTTCTCAATGTAGGTGTCCGACGCTGGCACATAGGCTTCAGGCTGGTAGTAATCATAGTAACTAACAAAATATTCGACGGCATTGTGTGGAAACAGTGCTCGAAATTCACCGTAGAGCTGCGCTGCCAGGGTTTTATTGGGAGCCAGGACCAAGGTGGGACGATTGCAACGGGCAATGACATTAGCCATGGTGAACGTCTTGCCAGACCCGGTAACACCCAGGAGCACCTGTGCAGGCACGCCAGCATCAATATTAGCCGTCAGTTGTGATATTGCCTCAGGCTGATCTCCGGTAGGCGTATACGGCGTTTCTAGACTGAATGGAATGGAACTACCCATGGCGGTACAAAACCTGCACACCCCTCTACTGTGTCATAGACGCTTGTATTCTGCCAGTGACATTATCGCGTATCCACTTGGGGTCAAGCCATTCAATAGGTGTCACTTCAACGCCACCCACCAAAATGCCAAAATGGAGATGATCGCCAAAGGCAAGGCCCGTGCTGCCCGTATGCGCTATAAGCTGTCCTTTTTGGACTACATCCCCCTGTTTAACAAGTATATCACTTAGGTGGGCATAGAGCGACATAAGCCCCAGGCCATGGTCAACAACAACTAAATTTCCGTAAATCCCAACTTCTCCACAAAAAATAACACGACCACTGTTAGCTGCCGGCACCTCGGCATTCATAACAGAAGCAAGATCCAAGCCGAGGTGAAATGATTCTCCCACCTGTTTGCCCTGGTAGCTGAAGAAACGGTGATCGCCATAGCCTGCACGCGGTGCTGAACGTGGCAAACGGACGAAAGCACCTTCCCATAAAATACCCGAAACCGTATCCTGCCCAATTTCCCGTAAACGCTGCGCATTTGAGGAACGAACGTTACTGTTTATTTGCAAATAGCATTCTAAGGGCGTGGTTGTTTCTGGAGCAAGGTTATGCAGTTTATCTGTTACCATATGTAGAAAATTATCTGTGATCTGAATACGATCACTTTTGAAATTGCGTTCCAAAGCCATGACAGTAAGGCGATTTCTTACCGAATTACCAGCTACATCTGTAGCAGTAATTTCAACACTATTCTTATAATCCCTGGCTGTAAGTGTATAAGGGAAGGGGAAAAAACAAATATAACTGCCATCTTTTTGCAGATAAGCGGGCACCTTGTACCCAGCGACAATCACCCCCGTATCACTCACATCTTCATCAATGGTATAGCGAATAACAGCTGTCCCCCCACGGCGTACATTGGGAGGAAGTGTTTTCACAGAAATACGCGGGGGCTGTGTGTCGAGCCGCATGGGCATCTGCAAGGTTCGTGTATTGCCTTGTCCAAAACCAGCTAGGGATGCATCTGTGGCGCGTATTTCCAACTCAAAGGCACCTTCGCGCAGGTTGGCTTCTTTCATGGAAACTGTCACATCTTGTTCAGGAAGATACGTATCAAAATGTTTGCGAAAGATTACATTAAGGTTGTTGTTCTTGCGAACCCCCACAGAAATAGCGCGTATGCCGGAAGGATCCTTCATATGAATTTTTAGGATACTGGCAGGAGAAAGTCGATCTGTGCTTGGCGATATTTCGACAGATGGTCCATCCAAATCCTTGAAAAACGTATAGCCCCCCAACAATAATGCAGCCACAGTGATGATCCCCAGCATAAACGACAACAGGCTTCTTTTTCGCATACGCGGCTCGCTCCTCCAGATGATTATGAAAGGCTTGCATACATTTCGTAAAATTTCAAGGATAGCTCAGCATCTGCTACAGCTGATTTCCCTATCACAGCATTGACTTGAGCAGAAAAATTTGTTTTTTGCATCAACAAGATGCAGAACAATTTTTCTTCAAATGCTGGGCTTCCCCGCACTCCCTATTCAGGCATAGACCCTAAAAGGCTACGGCAGCGCATGGTACGAGAGCAGCTGCAGGCACGTGGCATTTCAGATCCTGCTGTCTTGCAGGCCATGTCGATAGTACCACGCCATCTTTTTGTACAAGAAGCCCTGCGAGTACAGGCATATGAGGATACGCCCCTTCCCATTGGCTATGGACAAACCATATCGCAACCCTACATTGTAGCCTTGATGAGTCAACTCCTTGAAGTGGAGCATGGCATGCGGGTTCTCGAAATCGGCACAGGCTCGGGCTATCAGGCTGCAGTACTGGCCGCCATGGGGTGCACGGTTTTTACCGTGGAACGCATGAGGGAACTGTATCAGAATACTGCCGTCCTCTTGCAGCAGTTGGGCCTGCGCGGTATTCACATGCAGAGACGAGATGGCACGCTGGGCATGCCGGAGGCGGCCCCCTTCGATCGCATTATTGTCACGGCTGGTGGCCCTGAGATCCCCAATCCCTTGGTCCAACAGCTGGAAACCGGTGGTATTCTGCTCATTCCCGTAGGTGAGAAGCCACGCAAACAACGCCTTATACGTATTCGCAAAGAAGCAACTGGCATTCACAGCGAAGACCTCGGACCGGTAATTTTCGTTGATCTGGTAGGAGACCACGGCTGGTAAGACGCGGACCTCCATATCTAAAGGAGATGTCATGACATCCTGTTCTTCCTGTTCCTCATCTGCCTCGTGCTCCAGTTCCACGCGCAAAGGCGGCAATGGGAACTGTGGTGATCTTATGGCAGTACAGGACCGCGCTATCGCGGATCGACTTTCACACATTCAGCATAAAATATTTGTTATGAGCGGCAAAGGTGGCGTGGGCAAGAGCTCTGTCACGGTCAACATTGCTGCTGCTCTCGCACAGCGAGGTTTCAAGGTGGGTATTCTTGATGTTGATATGCACGGTCCAAGCGTGCCCCACCTTCTCACCCTGCATGGCGGGGTAGAAATTGATGAGGAAACCAAACTCATGTTGCCGGCTGTCTATAATGACAATCTTTCTGTCATATCCATGGATACCCTGCTGCAAGACAAGGACCAGGCCATCCTCTGGCGCGGGCCAAAAAAAACATCCGCAATCCGTCAGTTTATTGGTGACGTAAAATGGGGCAACTTGGATTATCTGCTTATTGATTCCCCTCCAGGCACAGGTGACGAGCATATGACAGTAATGCAAACTATACCCGATGCGCTCTGTATAGTTGTCACCACACCGCAAGAAATATCCCTAGCCGATGTGCGCAAGACCATAAATTTCCTTCAATACACAAATTCCAACGTGCTTGGAGTCGTCGAAAACATGAGTGGTCTTTTATGCCCCTATTGTCATAAGGAAATCAACTTATTTAAGAAAGGCGGTGGAGAGGAACTGGCAAAACGCTATGCACTGAAATTCTTGGGTGCAGTGCCTCTTGACCCTGTGGCTGTTGTAGCTGCTGACAGAGGCACCCCCGTCGTTTTTCTGAAAGAGAACAGTGCTGCAAAAACAGCTTTTCTAGCTCTGGCTGATGCTGTTGTTGCCGCTGCAGAAAACAGCTTGGAGGCTCTTTCCGCAATACACAGCTAAATAATACCCCGGCAACGCATTGTCTTATATACTACATCCCCCGGAAACTGCTGTGATTCCGGGGGATTTTTCTTCTTTTCTCTCAAGGTCGTTTATGGTAGCTATAAAAAAATTTTGGAGCGTCAGTAGAAATGCTTAATCTTGCGAATAAAATAACACTGTTGCGCATTTTAATGACACCACTTGTAGTGCTGCTACTTTATTTTGAAGGCCCAATCTCCTGTATTCTGGCAGCACTGGCCTTTATTTTTGCGTCCTTAACAGACTGGGCTGACGGCTATATTGCCCGTCGTTCCAATATGGTTACACGCATGGGCAAATTTTTGGATCCCTTAGCCGACAAAGTCTTGATTTGCTCTGTTTTGATCATGTTTGTTAAATTGGACTGGACTCCTGCATGGATAGTCATTGTTATCGTCTGCCGAGAACTTGTGGTCACAGGTTTGCGTGCCATAGCCATTGACGAAGGCATCGTGCTTGCCGCTGACAAGTTTGGCAAGGCAAAAACAGTCTTACAGATTTTTGCTATTGTACCGCTTATACTACACTACCCCTTATGGGGTTTCGATTGGCCAGCCTTGGGTACCGTATTGTTATATCTTGCGCTCATAATGGCTGTTATCTCTGGTACAAACTACTGCTATGATTTTTACCGCTATACTCGAGACAGAAAGGCCACCGGAACTACGTTATGAGCGTATTGCAGCTACGTCTAAAAAATTGCATTCAAACCATCTTGGAACTTGAACCAAGTCTATGTACTACTGGCACGTTGGGATCACATTTTGCCGATGAGTTACATGTCTTGAAAGGCTATCTTGAACAAATTGACAGTATGGCTCTTATGGAAGAGGACGTGCAGCATCTTGAAGCAGTCACAGCGGCATTTCTTGCTGAGCTCAAGTTTATTGATATTTCACAACCCAAACGGGTGCTGCAATAATGTTCTGGCGCTCTCTCATCCTCATGATAGTTGCCCTCATCAACATCGTCCTGTTCACACGCATGGTGTGGGGACCTACAGGGCTTATAGAATATCGCGAACTCAAACGACAATATGAAAACATAGAAAATCAGATTGCCAGCTTAGATGCTGACAATCTCGCCTTAAGCCGCGAGATTCGTCTGTTACAAGGCGACGAACGCTATGTAAAAAAGGTCATTCGCCAGCGCCTCCACTTTGTACACGATAACGAGGTGCTCTATCTTTTTGGAGACGCAGCGAAACAGGATCACAACCATGACGGAAAAAATTGAATGGTATAGAGAAGTTCTGGAACTTGAACCGGGTTCTAAGCTGTTCTTCCCTTTAGCGCGCCTCCTTGTGGAAGATCACCGGATGGAAGAAGCCATTGACGTTTTAGAACACGGACTAGAACGTCACGAAGAATTTCTGGAAGCCAGACTGTACCTTATTGAACTGCTGCATACCTCAGGCAGATCAGAGGCATGCCAACTGCAAGTCAGCAGATTAAGCAAACTGTTTTCCACCTATGCGGGGTTCTGGCAGGCTTGGGCTGCAAGTCTCGAACATGCAGCCACAGGCAGTGACATTGTGGCAGTTCTCCGTTTTCTGGCTCTTGCCTTTTCCCACGACAATGTTTCGCTGTCGGATGTCTTTGCACGTGGTCTTTCAACCTATGCTACAGACACAAATGGTTCAGAAAAGTTCACACAACAAAAGACGCAAGAGAAAGAAGGTGCGTCCCAGCCTGTCATGTCTGCCATGCCAGCTGAACGTATTGCAGAAGATGCTACATGTGTCACCAAGGAAGATACTCCCCCTGATTCAGCATCTATATCTTGTGATTCACCTGATACCCTCCAATCGGATGTCCCCCCAATTACAGAATCTGATGCGTCCGAACCTCCCGCAGATGCTGAAGTAACGATGCTGCTGCCCGAACAGCAGATGGATGCAAATAGTATTATTCCCGACGCCGCAGACGAAGCACCTGCTCCTGACAGCAGTGCAGTCCAGGATGTGATGTCTATACCTGTTGCGGACGAAGAGGATGAAACCAGTGAAGAAGAAAGTTTTTCGCTACGCACTCGCTCTATGGCCGAAGTGTTGGCAGAACAAGGGGACATCAAAGGTGCTCTTGATATTTACCACGAACTTGCTGCTGCAGCAGTAGATCCTGAAGAAAATAACGATCTGCATCAGCGCATTGCGACATTGACAGCTAGATTAAACAATATACAGCAAAATGTTGTTGTCACTGCCACAGAATCAACCCATAGCAAAGATAAACTGATCTGTATGCTTGAAGCTCTTGCTGAACGTGTTGAAGCCAGAGCTCAGCAAGGCTAATCCATATTTTATAATGATTCTCAGATGGTATATCTGTGGCATGTAAATGCTACACAACGATATGACAGCTGCTTATTAGTGAGGGAGATAGTTGTGGGAAAACACAATATGCGTTTTATTACTCTCATACTGCTCACTGTGTTACTTTTGCCTGCTTGTAATGCCTATCAACCCACAAAGAATGTCTGGAAGACGACTAAAGATTTGTGGTATACTTATATGAGCCCGCCTTCATCTATAGATTATGAAGAAAAGGGCACCCTTTCTCCTCGTGCTCTTGCATTGACACACAGCATGATGGGAATTGACGTAGAGCTTACACGCCTTGAGCGCACTATGCTCAATGCAGACAAGCCCCCCACGCGTGATTGGTTGGCTTCTTTTCAATCTTCCTTCCCATGGGTCAACGGTTTTGCTGGTGTAAAGTATGATGGTACTATTCTTGGTCAGGAGCCTGCCACGCCTATAAAGCAGCTGGATTATATTCCATTGCTCTACGAGGATAAAAAGCAAAACGCTCATGCCTTACGTGCTGATGTACAAAACACGCCACTTGGTCCAGAAGTCCTGATTGCTGCCCCCCTTTACGACGGTACAGACTTTTTGGGCATTGTTGTTGCAAACTTTGATATGCGTTCGCTCATGCAGTACTCAAAGACCCCACAGGATGTTATTATTCTAGCGCCACAGGGCCTGCTGTGGCCTGGAAAATATGAATATGCAGCAACCCCTTTAGCCGGCGTAAATTGGGAACAAGCTGTCACCAAAAGTACTGCGGGCACTTGCACCAATGCTTCTGGCACATTTTATTATAACGTGCGTTTTCTCGGCAACCTGCCTCTGGTCTTCGCCGTACCTGAATCCGGCACTTTTCCTGCAGGTAATGGCGATGTGGCACAAGGTCTAGCCTTTTTCCCAAAAGACAGGCCCAAGCTGCCTCCACCGGCACATGAAGAACGAAAACCCCGTCCTAATTTTGCTCAGGGTTTGACGCCAGAAATGTCTACACCTGGCTCCGAACTTAAACATCCGGAGCAATCCGTCGATGTCGCAGCGCCACAGACCGCACATACAGCTAGCAAGGGTGGGACTGACATCCAGCCAGGCAGCCGTGAAAGCATGTTATTGCGGCGTAAGCAGCCCGAACGACGTACGCGTGTTCAAGAGCGCCAGCTTGAAGGTGAAAATATCGCCGTTCATCGCAAGCCTCGCACAATTACACCGCGGCCAGAAAAGCCTCTACCGCCAGCCGATGGTCTTGGTCTTTCAAAAGATTTGGATAGACCGACATTACCTGGCGGACGACCGAGCCCATTTGGTCCACGGAAAGATGCGTCTGTGCCGCAGACGACCAACGAACCTGCCTCTACAGATGTACATACTGAAGGCACAGCTACGCCCTCTCCCGCAAACGAAACAAATACTTCGGGCGTTGCAACGCCGTCCACCAGCGCAAAGCTCTCGTTCGTGTA
>JAFTDG010000126.1 GCA_017454325.1 Desulfovibrio sp.
GTTTCGGAAGTACAATGCGCAGCTAAGGCCGAAGGCCTGGTAGATTACAGGCAGGGGTGAAACCCCTGCTAATCAAGCGGATAACACAAGCCCTGAAGGGGCGACGGATTTGTCCGCGTATGTTCTGCCGCCCCTTCTTTATGTTCCAGCTGGTACAATTGATGCCTATAAAGCCACTAAAGGCTGGAAGAACTTTTGGACCATCATTGAGACGGACTTCAAGGACGAGCCGAAGGGCGACGTGAATGGTGACTTTGTGGTGGATGTGGCAGACATTGCCACCGTGATTAGCGTGATGGCCAGTGCAAGCGCCGATGTCTTGTCCACATCAGCTGACGTGAACAGCGACGGTACTGTCGATGTGGCCGACATCGCTACCATCATCAGCATCATGGCCGCAAATGCGCGGGCCGCACAATTAGAATGACGGATTCACAATTGACCATTTCCCCAACCCTTTCATCCCCGGCTCCATCCGCCTGGAGCCGGGGATGATGGTGAGCCTGAACCCGTTTTTCTGCCTGCCAGTGAAAATATTTTCCTGAAAATTTTCATTGGTAATGAAAATTTTGTATCTTTGCACCGTGTTACGAATAGTATATGGAGAAGGACGTTATCAGCAGCATCATCAGGGAAGGTCAGGATTTCATCCCGGAGGTGGAACTCTACGAACGGCCCGTGGAATATGAGGCAAAGGGCAATTATGTGTTTGTAGGGGTGAGGCAGTGCGGCAAGTCGTACATGCTCTACCAGCGTATCCAGCAGTTGCTGCGCGAAGGGCACGGCATCAAGGAGGTGGTCTATGTGAACTTTGACGACGAGCGTCTGAAGATGATGAAGGCCGAGGAGCTGGACCTTATTCTTCAGGCATACGCAGCCATGCATGAGGGCAGGCCGTTGCTCTTTTTCGACGAGATTCAGAATGTTGATGGCTGGGAGCATTTTGCCCGTCGGCTTGCCAACCAGAAGTATCAGGTGTTTATCACTGGAAGCAATGCAAAAATGCTGGGGCGTGACATTGCCACAACGCTTGGTGGCCGATATTGGACCCGCAGCATTTACCCGTTCACCTTCAAGGAGTTTCTCGGTTGCATGGGTATAGTGCCTGACCGGCAATGGACTTACAGCGCAAGGACAAGAGCCGCCGTAGAGCGGGCTTTTGCTGAATATTTCCATTTTGGCGGTTTCCCCGACGTACGCACCGTGGTGGCAAAGCGTATATGGCTGAACGAGCTTTACAACAAGATTTTCTTCTCCGACCTGGTGGTGAGAAACAAGGTAAGAAACGAGAATGCCCTGCGTCTTACCATCCGGCGGCTGGCAGAGTGCGTCAGACAGCCAACGGCCTATAACCGCATCAGCAATCTGGTGAGGTGCACAGGCGTAACCTGTCATCCCAATACAGTGATGGACTTCGTGGGCTTTCTTCATGATGCCTGTCTGGTGTTCTCTTTGAAAAACTACGTGTCGAAATTCTCCGACAGGGAGACTATCAAAAAACACTATTTTGTGGATAACGGCCTGTTGTACATTTTCCTGAACAACGATGAGACGGCTTTGCTGGAAAATATCTGTGCCATCCACCTGCACCAGCAATACGACGAGCAGCAGCTGTTCTACTATAATAAGAATGTGGAAGTGGATTTCTACTTGCCAGAAGAACATACTGCAATACAAGTATGCTACAGTTTGGCAGACACGCATACCGCAGAGCGCGAGGTGGGCGCCCTCCTCAAACTACATGCCTTTGAGCCACTGCAACGTGCAGTCATTATCACTCGTGATGAGGAAAAGATCATACAGACAGGCAATGGGCTGCAAGTGGAGGTAAAGCCAGTATGGAAATGGCTGATTGAGTGATCCCTTTCATCCCCGGCTCCATCCGCCTGGAGCCGGGGATGATGGTTTGACAGACGCAACTTCTATCCTACATTATTCATGGCTTGCAAGGGCTTTTTTGCAGTTCACGCTCGCCCTTTGCCAGGAGGAACTCTTCAAAGTTCATGGGATAGACATTAATCTCATTGACCTTTCCCACGGGGTAAGAACTGCCTTTGTGCATCGAGATTCCCAACAGAGAGCCTGCCACGGCCACATGATAGCCGGGGGCATCCTCCTGGAAGTACTTCAGTGACTCTATGGCCTCGGGAATGTCCTGAATCTCGTCAAGCACTATCAGCGTTTCGCCAGGGGTGATGTCGGTGCCTGTCAGGGCACGCAGAGCCCTGATAATGCGGTCGGTGTTGAAATCCTGCGTGAAAATCTGCCGTGCCAGGTCGTTCTTACGGCAGTTGACGTATGCCTCTTGTCTATACTCCCGGCGCGAAAACTCATGGAGCAGCCAGGTCTTGCCTACCTGCCGGGCACCATTTAGCACCAAAGGTTTCCTGTTTGCCCTATGCTTTCACTCTACAAGTTGTTGATATACAATTCTTTCCATGACGATGATACATTTTTCTGCACCAAAACACAGTGCTTCGCTACATTTTTACGCACCTGTTTCGCCAGCAAAGTTACAAAAATCCGCAGAAAGCAGCAAGAGATTGCAGGAATTTCTCTAAAGACAGGCGGAAGATACGTAGTAAGGTAAGAAATGTTGTATAAACATATTTTAATAACCCCAAAAAACAAAACCGCATAAAAAGAAATTACTATCTTATGTTTCGGAAGTACAATGCGCAGCTAAGGCCGAAGGCCTGGTAGATTACAGGCAGGGGTGAAACCCCTGCTAATCAAGCGGATAACACAAGCCCTGAAGGGGCGACGGATTTGTCCGCGTATGTTCTGCCGCCCTCGTCTTTGAGGTGAGCCAGGGCGGCGAGATAGCAGTCAAGGCCGTGCAGAACGAGACGCAGTTCAAGGGCTACGACACCCTGGCCGACGCACTGGCTGAGGCACAGGCTGGCGACGTGCTCACCCTGAACGAAGA
>JAFTDG010000127.1 GCA_017454325.1 Desulfovibrio sp.
GGAGATGGCATCATTGGCATTTCTAGCACCTTGGTGATATGCGGCTATATCTGCACGTTGTAACTCTCTGATGGCTAACCCAGCAGCATCGTCAGCAGCAGAATTTACCCTAAGACCAGTACTGAGACGTTGGGTAGACTGAGCCAACTTCCCGTAGTGGGTATTCAGGTTCCGGGCCACATTTGCGGCCATCATGTTATGGTTGATAACAAGGGACATGAAACACTCTCCAATATCTACCTGTCAGTACATAGTTATCAGCAATAATTATACCAACGGTAGGCATGTGAGTGTCATGATCACATGAGACCACAGCATAGACCCCGAAGCAAGAGTTGAAAGGAGTATTTACCTGCTTCCAGCAATGGCTCTTACGTGCGTAGCAAGCTGTACAGCTGATGGCCTGAGCTGTTTCTTGGAAATAATCCATAAAAAAAGGCACCTATAAGGTGCCCTTACATGCTCAATCCACTTGTGCAGGCGAAGCTCAGTCTTAGAGCAAATCTCAGTACAGTGCAATGACTTTGTGCTCATCTGGGAGGCCACCCAATGTGGCCTCCCGGCGGGCATTTCAGGGCCGAAGAGGCAAGCCCTGAAAATATGTCAAAACAGCAGAGTGCTGTCAGTCTGCCTGCATACGAAGAAACGAAGGAATTTCAAACTCATCCTCAGTAAAGGTAAAATCAACGCTGCCAGGATTATGGCGACGACGCTGTGGTCTTCCCATGACCTCGTTTTTTATAACATATGTGGGACGATCGTTGTTCTCGTCATACCAACGCGCCACCTCTTCAGAACGTGAGGAGCGTTTTTGCAAACGAGTATTCCCACCCTCAATGTCGCCGTGTTCCAGCGATTGCACTGCGCGCTGCGGACTCTGCACCGGCTCAACGCCAATCACATCTGAAGTGGGTTTATGCTGCTGAGAAAACGAAGTAACCCTGGCAGGAGCTGCCTGCACAGGATGTACGGGAACCTCTTGCGCCTCAATGCCTGTTGCTATCACAGTCAGACGTATTTCATCACCAATATTGTCGTCATAAACAACACCGAAGATGATACTTGTATCTTCGGGCGTTGCATTAGCAATAATATCACCGATTTCAGCTATTTCATCACCAGTAATATCCATTGGAGCAGTGATATTATACAACACAGCCTTGGCACTTTCTAAGGAAACATTCTCCAGCAGCGGACTCATGATGGCACGTTGTGCTGCCTCACGGGCACGGTTTTCGCCAGAAGCAATACCCGTACCCATAAGGGCCATACCTGATTCAGCCATAGTTGTGCGCACATCGGCAAAATCAAGATTAATAAGGCCGTCAGCGACAATCACTTCTGAAATACCCTTAACGGCATAGTACAAGACATCATTTGCCGTTTTCAGCAATTCTGAAAATGGGGTTTTTTTAGGAGCAAAGGCCATCATGCGGTCATTGGGAATGGTAATAAGGCAGTCGACCTGCTGCTTGAAGTCTTCAAGCCCGGCTTCGGCGGCACGCATGCGCTTTGTCCCTTCAAAACTGAAGGGCTTGGTGACCACGCCAACAGTAAGGGCTCCCAATTCCTTGGCTGTCTGCGCCACCACAGGAGCAGCCCCAGTGCCAGTGCCACCTCCCATACCCGCTGTCACAAATACCATATCGGCATCGCCTATAGCTTCACGAATGGCATCCTTGCTCTCTTCTGCAGCTTCACGGCCTATGGCGGGATTTGCCCCTGCGCCTAAGCCCTTTGTAATCCTTTCCCCCAACTGCACCTTGACTGAAGCACCATTCTTGTTCAGTGCCTGTAAATCTGTATTGGCACAGACAAATTGAACTCCACGCAAACCGGAATCAATCATGTTCTGTACCGCATTACCTCCACCGCCACCTACGCCTATGACCTTAATTTTAGCGTTACTGGCCAGTGAAATATCATCAACTATAGACTGAGCCATACTCCCCTCTCCTCGCTCCTGCCCCAAAAGCCCGCTTGAGGCGTTTATGAAATATCAGCAAACCACTTTTTCATCCGCGCGAGAACACCTTCAAACATGCCATTCTCACTGCGTGTGGCAAATTTTTTCTGACCTGAAAGCTCTTTTTCTGCACCATAACGCAAAAGGCCCACGGCGGTAGAAAACTTGGGGCTGTTAACAACATCCTTGAGCCCCCCCACATTCCGGGGATAGCCAATGCGTGTCGGCAGATTAAAAATTTGATACCCCAGCTCCTGGCATCCTTCAATCAACGAAGTCCCGCCGGTCAGCACAACACCTGCACCGATCATATCTTTGTAGCCGGAGCGTACTAGGGTTTGGTCTACTAAATAGAGAATCTCCTCCATACGCGGCTCACAAATCTCGGCAAGAAGCTGTCGGGACAGACGGCGAGGTTCCCTACCCCCTACACTCGGAACCTCAATGTACTCGTCATTACGCACCATGTCAGAAAGAGCGCATCCATATTTAAGCTTAATTTTTTCAGCCGCTGCAACAGGAGTGCGCAGACCGAAGGCAATGTCATTGGAAAGATTCTGTCCACCCAGAGCGAGCACTGCCGTATGCTTGATGGCATCATTGGCAAATACGGCAATATCTGTCGTTCCACCGCCCAGATCCACTAAAGCCACACCAATTTCCCGCTCCTCATCGGTGAGAACAGCTTTTGCCGATGCCAACGATTCCAATGCGATATCGGCTACTTCCAGCTGGCTGCGATGACATGAGCGAACAATATTTTGTGCGGAAGACACTGCCCCGGTGACGATATGCACTTTTACTTCAAGCCGAACGCCAGCCATGCCTAGCGGGTCAATGATGCCGCGCTGATTATCGACAATATACTCCTGGGGAAGTATGTGAATAACTTCCCTATCAGCCGGGATGGCAACAGCACGTGCAGCATCAAGGGCACGTTCCACATCACGCTGTGCCACTTCACCACCTTTAACAGCAATGACCCCATGGCTGTTAATGCCCATAATATGGCTGCCCGCAATCCCTACATAGACTGAATGTATCTCACACCCGGCCATAAGTTCAGCGCCTTCCACAGCTTCTCGTATGGATTGCACGGTTTGCTCAATATTTACCACAACGCCCTTGCGCAGCCCCGTAGACACACTCGTACCGATGCCCACTACGTCTACCAGACCTGACTCAGTAAGCTCGCCCACTACTGCGCAAATTTTCGTGGTGCCGATGTCAAGGCCAACAATGAGCTCGGATTTGTTCATGAACTTCTCCTCAAAACACCTATCTCGACCACATGCTATCAATGGCCTTCTGAATAGTTCAGATGGCTACGCCGGCCGATTAAACTGAACCCATACATTACCGTTGACGGAGCGAATCTCGCGTACATTCTGCAATTCATGCCTTCGCACCAGGTCACCCAGGGCCACTCCCAGACGAACGATGTTGCCGTCCCAGTCATCCGTGGCAACAGAAAGCCGCATTTCTCTGTCTTCAAGATACAATTCAATCCCGTTTCCAGGGCTGACTGTCACCGAAGACACAGCCCCCATTTCAACCGGCAGCATACCATTGCGTATCCCCTGCATCAGACGTTTGAGGTAAGGGATTGCATCCTCTGCCCCCGGGGAAATACGTAATGTGGGCAGGGAAAGAAAATTTCTGCTCTCCACTGGCGCAATAGTTTCACCAAGCTCATTGGCGTAATACAAAACTCCATCCTTATGAACCCAGAAGGACGGAAGGCGTTCCTTCAGTTTAATGACGAACCTGTCTGGCAAAAGGCGTTTGACGGAAACCTCCTCAACCCAAGGGGTACGCCGCAGATTCATCTCAACCTTTGCGATGCTGACTGCTAAACAATTATCACCTTCGTGGATACCACCATAATCGAGTACCATTTCTCGGGTAAGGCGAACATTGCCGCTAATGTCTACATGCCTGGTAGTAAAAAAATCGCTGGTAACAGCCACCCCGTATAACCATAGCGATGCATAGCATATCCCGCCCAGTATTCCCGCCATGGCCGCCAAAATGAGAACTACAACAGCAAAATTCTTCAGCCCTCGCGCTGCCCCTATATGAGCAGCAAATTGCGTTACTTTCTGCAATATCCGAATGCCGCCATGTCTGTTTTCAGCCCCCGCAGACGTCGGCACCCGCATAAAGGTATTGCGATTTTTGCGCCCACTTTTCTTCAAGACAAGGGGCATGGCACTATCCTGACCTCCGGCTCAAGCTGGATACCAAATACGCGCCTTACAGTCTCTTGAGCTTCCTGCAGCAGATCCAATGCGGCTGAAGCGGTACCAGTGCCTTCATTAATCAAAAAATTCGCATGTAATGATGAAAAAGCCATGCCATGGAGCTTTTTTCCTTTAAATCCTGCCAGATCCAAAAGCTTACCCGCAGGCATGTGCGGTGAAGGATTTTTGAACACACACCCTGCACTCCAGGCCGTCACGGGTTGTTTAGACTTTTTCTCAAAAAAATTATGACGCATGGCTTTACTGATGCCATCCCTTTCAGCTTTGGTCAAGGCAAATGTGGCATTCAAAACAATAAAATCATCGGAACACCCAGTAATGCGCATATTCCTGTAGCTAAATTCCACTTCGCTTGCTGTGCAGTGCCGTATGTCATTTCCGATTACGACTTCTACAGACTGAACTACGTCACCCGTTTCTGTCCCGTAGGAGCCGGCATTCATGGCAACGGCACCTCCCACGCTCCCAGGAATGCCAGCCAAACCCTCAAGGCCGGAGAGCCCATGGGTCAAACAAAATCGCAGCATGCGTGGCATGGGTACACCTGCGCCTGCACGTACAAGAATTTTTCCGTCTTCAGTGCCTATGATTTCTAGGTCACAAGACAGACGTGGTCGTACCAGTACCAAGGGCAAGGCCCCGTCTCGTGCAAGAATATTGCTTCCCGCACCCAGCACCAATGCATGCCCCCCCAATGCGCGCAGTTTTTCGGGCAAGCATTCCACATCCTCGCGACGTTCGAGTGTCAATTCAGCGATTGCCGTGCCACCTAGACGCAATGTCGTACGCTGAGAAAGTTCGGGCGAAGCTGTCTCACGCATGATCCAGGCCCTCAATCCAGGCAGGGCCAAGACGAGTTATGCTCCCTGCCCCTAATGTTAACAGGACATCTCCGTCTTTAAGGAGGGAAGGAAGGGCTGCAGCCAAGGCATCCAGAGTTTGAAAATATTCAACAGGTGTCTGTGAGACCTGACGTATGCCTTGGGTCAAACTTTGCCCTGATACACCTGGAATGGGTTTTTCTGAAGCAGCGTAAATCTCTGTCAACAACAAGAGATCCACACCATCAAAAATTTTGCAGAATTCACCGAAATGCGCTTCAGTACGGGTAAACCGATGCGGCTGGAAAGCCACTACCAGGCGTCTGCCAGGAAAAACCTGCCGAGCAGTAGCCAATGTTGCCGCGATCTCCGTGGGATGGTGCCCATAATCATCCACAACAGTTACGCCGGCCCGTTCCCCCTTGAATTCGAAACGCCGTCCCACACCACCAAACTTGCTCAAGCCGCACGCGCATTGTTCAAAGCTGATATCAGCCTGCAATGATGCACCTATTGCGGCCAACGCGTTAAGAATATTGTGTCTGCCAGGTTGTGGCAGGCTGACCTCACCCAATTTGCGCCCTTTATAGATGACAGCAAAATGATTGCGCGGGCCGCTTTCCAAAGGCTCTGCACGCAACGTATTGTCTTCCGCAAAGCCGTAGGTGAGCACAGGTCGTTTAACTCGGGGCAGCAGCAAACGCACCCCCGGGTCATCACCGCACACCACGTTCATGCCATAAAATGGGACATTGTTCATAAACTTCACAAATGCGTCATTGATACCTTCCCGATTCTTATAATAGTCGAGGTGATCCTCATCTATGTTTGTGACTACATTGATAATGGGCAGCAGACAGAGGAAAGAGCCGTCAGATTCATCTGCCTCGGCTATGAGATACTCACCATGCCCGAGATGCGCATTTGTTCCATAGGCATTCAAGCGCCCACCAATGATGACAGTGGGATCCATGCCCGCATCATCAAAAATTGAAGCCGTCAAGGATGTCGTTGTGGTTTTACCGTGTGTGCCTGCAATGGCTATACCCTGTCGCAGACGCATGAGTTCTGCCAGCATCTCAGCCCGAGGTATGATGGCAATATTACGACGACGGGCCTCCACAAGCTCTGGATTATCCGCATTGATGGCTGTGGATTTTACAAGAACTTGAACATTACCAACATGTTCCGCAGCGTGCCCGATAGCCACATGCGCGCCCAACTCCCGCAGATGACGTACCACAGCTGAATCACTCATGTCTGATCCGGAAACATCATACCCCAGGTTAAGAAGAACCTCGGCAATACCGCTCATTCCAGCGCCACCGATGCCCACCATGTGAATCTGTCGTATTTTATTGTTCATACAGAACCTTTATAGAAAAAATCTAGATATATTGCGCAGTTATTGACACCACGAGACATGCTTCTCATGCAGAATACATGTGTACAACTTTTTAGTTTGCCGTAGCTACGATTGCCCCCCGGACACTACCTGTTCCAGTACCGTAACGACCTGTGCTGCTGCGTCGGGACGTGACATGGCCAATGCCGCTGTGCTCATGCGTTTTCGTTGCTCCGGTGCATCGAGCAGCTGCAAGAGGAGGGTATCCAGACATCGTGCATTCATCTCACTCTCCGGCACCAGGATGGAAGCGCCACTGTGTTCAAGAGCAAGGGCATTCTGTGTCTGGTGATCGTGAATGGCATACGGAAAGGGCACCAGTACAGAAGGCAGGCCGGAAGCGCAAAGTTCAGCTACGGTACTGGCTCCAGCACGACAAAGGACCAAATCAGCCCAATCGTATGCTTCCGCCACGTCGTCAATAAATTCTCTGACGCACTCCTCCCCATATCCTGCCTGAGCATATGCGGTACGCATAGCGGGTGCATCAGCCTTGCCAGTCTGATGGAGTATTGCAACTCCTTTGTGACGAAACTGCTGCAAATGTTCAGCCATGAATACGTTAAGAGCATGTGCCCCCTGCGAGCCTCCCATCACAAGCAAACGGCGCGTATCACCTCGCTCCGGTTTGCTGGCCAATGTGCTGAAAACGGACCTGACAGGATTTCCCGTTACAACACATTTTTTCCTGTCAAAGCCAGTTGTTTCCGGAAGCGAAATACATATTTTTTGCGTCATATGAGACAGGAAACGGTTGCATGCCCCGGCCACGGCATTTTGCTCATGCAGCACACTGGGGATGCGCAGTAAACGCGCTGCAAACATCGGCGCAAAAGCAGCATATCCTCCGAATCCTACAACTGCATCAGGCTTGAAGGCATGCAAAATGCCTGTAGCCTTCACCACAGCCACTAACATCAGAAACGATGCACCGACGCAATGAAGGCCTCGTCCGAACAGACCACGCACGGGCAAGCCCTTGAAAGGCACACCTGCCAAAGATGTAAGGCGCTGCTCTGCTCCATACTGCGAACCGACAAAGAGCAGCTCTATCTCCGGGAAGCGACGCCGCAACTCCTCTGCCACTGCAAGTGCAGGGAAAATGTGCCCGCCTGTACCACCTGTCGTCAAAAGCACCCTGTTCATGTAACGTCCGCCGTACGTGAAAAATTCATCAGCAAACCTACACACAACATCGTTGCCAACAGGTTGCTCCCACCATAGCTCATAAGCGGCATGGGAACACCTTTAGGTGGAGCGACCCCCATCACAACAGCCAAATTCATAACAGCTCCCATGGCCAAAATAAGCGTGATGGCAAAGGACGTGAAACGATCACGCAATGTGCGCTGCCCCATAATTATCCTGTAGCAACGCCAGAAAAAAAGCGCAAAGAGGAGCATAACGACACTCAAGCCCACAAAACCCAACTCCTCTGACAATACCGCCATAATGAAATCATTATGCGCCTCGGGCAGATAAAACATCTTCTGCTTGCTGGCTCCCACGCCAACGCCCCCCAAACCGCCTGAGCCAATGGCAAGCAGTGACTGCACAAGTTGATAGCCAGTGTTGTGGGCATCCTGAAAAGGATCCAGAAATGCAAGCAGGCGTCGCAGTCGATACGGAGAGGAAATGGCCAGTGCCATAGCTCCGGCAACAGCAAGCGCCAAGGAGAAAAAGAGATAAATAAAGCGGGTGCCACCAGCGATACACATGAAAAACAAGATACTTGCAAGAACGACCGCACTGCCAAAATCTGGCTGTAACAGCAGTAAAAAACAGAACAATGCTGTAACAGCAAACGGAGGAATGACTCCACGGCTGAAGGTTTTAATAAGGTCCTGTTTGGAACTCATAAAATAGGCAAGATACAAGGCCAGAGCAATTTTTACAAACTCCATGGGCTGTACTGAAAAGAACCCCAACGGAATCCAACGTTTGGCGCCATTTATGGACGGTGTCAGAGGGGACAGAGTGATGAGCAGCAGGGCAAGAGCCAGAAAAAGCGCTGGATATTGCATTTTATAGAGCCATCCACGAGGCAACAGGGCGGCTCCCCAGAGGGCAAGGCCCCCCACACACGCAAATAACAACTGCCGTTTGAAGAAGTAGTACTTGTCCCCATTAACCTGTTCCGCCACAATGCCACTGGCAGAAAGGACCATGATTAACCCAATGGACAGCAGAACAAGGACAATGGTGAACAACCACCAATCAAAGGGCGCAAAAGGAGCGTCTTCATTCGTGCCTGCCAAGGCCTTTTTTTTCACCGGCTGTTTGACGCTCTTGAAACAGTTCTTCATGCCAATGTCCCCACAATACGCCGGAAGTCTGCCCCACGCTCTTCATAATTCTTATTCAAATCAAAACTGGCGGTTGCCGGGGCCAGGAGCACCACGTCACCCTCCCGTGCATTGGCGGAAAGAAAACGGACTGCAGGTTCAAGCGTTTCATGCCACGTCATGGGGACAAGCTGCTGCCAGGCTTTTTCAAAATGCTCCCGACTCGCGCCAAACAATGCCACCTCACGCACTTTTTCCTGCACAAGGTTCCCCAGCGAAGCCAGGTCTCCACCTTTGAACTTGCCACCGCACAACAGGCGCACTGGCCGGTCAAACGCTTCCAGTGCGACCTGCAGAGAGGATACCGTCGTGCACTTGGAATCATTTACATAAAGGACACCCTTGTGATTGGCCACACATTCAAGCCTGTTAGGCAGGGGAACAAATTGCGCAACTGCGCGAGAAGCATTTTTTTCTGTCACACCGAAAAATCTGCACGCCTGCCAGGCTGCCTCCTCGTTAAAGCGATTATGAGCGCCTAAGAGCTGACTGTGTAAAAACCGCTTGCTGCCATCACCCACATACACTTTGCGTGCTTTCAGATGCCGTTGCTCAGTCTCCTTTTTCAGACTTTCGCCAATGATGGCAAGATCACCTTCATCCTGGCAACGGAATAACCGAAATTTTGCCTCAACATATTCTGCCATATCTTTGTGGTAATCCAAATGGTTTGGAGAAATGTTGAGCAATATGCCTGCCCTTGGGCAGAAAGTGCTGCATGCCTGCAACTGAAAACTGGATACTTCAAGAACGAGCACGTCTGCCTTTCTTCCCGAAAGCACATATTCTGAAAGGGGCGTACCAATATTTCCCCCAAGGAATACGTCATATCCCTGCGCGTGCAGCATGGCGGCAGCCAGGGAAGCTGTTGTCGTCTTTCCGCTGGTGCCGGTTACTGCAAGAACAGGTTCGTCATCAAGGTAACGCCAGGCCAGCTCCATTTCTGCCACAATTTCCGTGGCGTCAGCTGTCACCAGACCTTCTAGCCTGGCCACAGGCATTCCTGGACTGGGAACAACAAAGGAAGCATCGTCAAACTGCTGCACCGAATGGCCCCCCAGTTGTATCTCCACCCCAAGGGCCGTCAGTTCTTCCGCGAGGTCTTCCCTTCCCTGGAAGGCCCTGGGATTGTTATCCAATAGCCTGACCTTAGCCCCTGATCGCCGCAGCAATCGGCTGGCAGCAATGCCAGAACGTCCCGCTCCGACAACAACAGCCTGTTCTCCGGTACGCAATCGCCGACCGCGTGTTTTCTCAAGTGCCATTCCTGTGTCCCCTCATTTGAACCGGACTAACGCAGTTTTAATACGGAAAGGGCCATAAGCCCCAATAAAATGGAAGTAATCCAGAAGCGGATGATGATCTTTGATTCAGGTATGCCTTTCAGTTCAAAATGATGATGCAGTGGTGCCATACGAAAAATTCGTTTTCCCCCTGTCCAACGGAAATAGCTTACCTGAAGAATCACGGAGAGCGTCTCAGCCACAAACAAACCGCCAACAACAGAAAGCACCAGCTCCTGTTTACACAGCAAAGCAAGAAAGCCCAGAGTACCACCAATAGAGAGGGAGCCTACATCTCCCATAAAAACCTGTGCCGGGTAGGCATTGTACCACAAAAACCCAAGCCCTGCTCCCAAAAGGGCCGCACAAAAAACGGTTACCTCTCCCACGCCTGGCATATAGGGCACCAGCAAATAACTGGCGAAACGGACATTACCGGTAATATAGATGAAAATGGAGAAAACGAGACAAGCCACGATAGAAGGTCCAATAGCCAAGCCATCAAGTCCATCCGTCAGATTGACAGCATTGGATGCGGCCACCATAACGAACACCCCAAAAGGCAGATAAAAATAACCCAGGTCGATGGTCACTTCCTTAAAAAAGGGAATGGTCAGCTTGCTGCTGTAATGAGGATCTACATAGAGGAGCATCATGACTATACATGCTACTGCGAGTTGTCCTGCCATTTTTGCTTTACCGGATATTCCCTTATTCTGGTGATGACGAAGCTTTGTCATGTCATCCCAAAAGCCAATGACTCCAAAGCCAGTGAAAACAAAGAACGATTCCCAGATATACTTGTTCGTCAAATCTGCCCAGAAAAAGATGCTCACTGACAGGGTGAAAAACATGAGCAGGCCACCCATAGTGGGTGTCCCCGCCTTGGCAGCATGTGCTGCGACATCCTCGTGGATATATTGCCCGCATTTCACCTGTCGCAACCAGGCAATAAATCGCGGCCCCAGCAAAATTGAAAGTACCAAGGCGGTGATAAGCGCAGCCAATGAACGGAAGCTGATATAGCGGAAGACATTGAGAACCGACCATTCAGACGTGAAAGGAACAAGAAAGTTATAGAACATGTGTCAATCCCATACCCACCACTACTTCCAGCAGGTTTTCCATATTGTTGGCACGAGACCCTTTGAATAGAGCAACGCCTTCCCCGGCAACGGCTGTGCATTGCTCCCAGGCACGGGTAAATTCTTCAACTGCGGTCACCGGCAGCCACAGGCCAGAATACCCACCCTTATTGAGTCCCTCACGCACTGCATCGCCCTGACCTCCTTTCCATATGACTGCCGCAGGCTTGACCTGAGCTAGATGCAGCCCAAGTGCCTCATGCTCCTGAAACGTGTTCGCCCCCAGCTCCAGCATTTCGCCCAGCACAGCAATCAGGTTACGACCTTTTGCGCGCTCTGCTGCCGCATCCAGCATGCGGTGCATGGAAAGGGGATTCGCATTGTAGGTATCATCTATGCACAGCCAAGAACCGACCCGCCTTTCGCAAAAACGCTGATGCGGCAACGTAGCCTGTGCCATGCCTGCGGCAATGCCTTCGGCCGTTACGCCTAATGTATGTGCGCAGGCCACTATAGAAGCAACATTTTCCGCCCCGTACCGGCCGTAAAAAGGCGCGACCATTTCATATTCCCGCCCATCAATATGCACACAGTACAGGCCACGGGAATCATCATCGCCAGATGGGCCGGCATAGACGGCGTGATAGGGCACCTTCCTGTCCTTAGTACTAAAATACTGTAACGCCACGCCGGTGCTTTGTGCTTCCCTGACGAGATCTGGATAATCCGCGCTGATAATGCCGATTCCTCCAGAAGCGAGATGCTCCAACATCCGCGTTTTGTGCCATGCCACGCCCTTCAGACCCAGGCCTTCAGTGTGACCGGCACCGACATTGAGAATAAGCCCCACATCAGGAGAAAGAACAGAGGCAAGATATTCCATGTCTCCTGCATGGCTTATCCCTGCCTCCATTACCCAAAAAGCCTCATCGCCATCCGTATGCAACATAGCACGTGGCATACCGATCTGGTTGTTGTTGTTTACCGGGCTTTTGGCTGTTTTCCCTTTCAGGGACAATATCTGCGCCAAGACATCCTTAACTGTAGTCTTGCCTGCCGTCCCAGTGACACCAACCACCTTGGCAGACGTTTGTTTACGCCAAAATGCGGCGATTATTCCTAATGCGCTGACCGTATCGCGCACGCGCAGACAAGGGATTTCACTCTTCCCGATATCGCGGGAAACAAGCAGAGCTGCTGCTCCCCTTTGGGCCGCAGCCTGTGCGAAATCGTGTCCGTCAACATGCGTGCCGGGAATGCACACAAAAAGAGACCCGGGTGTTACCTCACGACTGTCCGTGACAGCGCACTTGAGCACAGGATTTTCTGGCTGAAGTGGTACGCCCAACTGGGCTGCCACCTCATGTAATGTCAGGCGCAATGTAAAAACTCCCGTACAATTTCTTGATCGCTGTAGTGATGCTTAACATCATTGATAATCTGGTAATCTTCGTGCCCCTTGCCGGCAATTAACAGTGCATCATCCTTATTGAGCATTTCCAATGCCTTGATAGTAGCCTTCTTTCTGTCAACTTCCACCATGATTGTTTTGGCTTCTTTGAGTCCAGGCAGTACATCCTCAATAATAGACTCGGGTTTTTCAAAACGGGGATTATCAGAAGTCAATACAGCCACGTCAGACCAACGGGCTACAGCAGCACCCATAAGGGGACGTTTTGTCCTGTCCCTGTTTCCCCCGCAGCCAAAAACAGTAATTATTCGTCGAAAACCTGCTTCACGCAACGCTTTCAGAACATTTTCCAACGCATCGGGGGTATGGGCATAATCCACAAAAATATTATATCCTTGCTCATTTTCAATACGCTCAAGGCGCCCGCATACACCGGTAAATGACTCCAGTGTGCGAAATGCCGCAGGTTCCAACCCCATTTCCAAACCCAGAGATTGCGCCGCCAAAAGATTGGATGCATTGAATGCCCCCACCAGGGGTGAGCGTAGTTCCCATTCGTTGCCATCAAAGTGCATTTTTATGTGGCAACCATCCGAGCCAGCTGAAAGCAATTCTCCCCACAAATGACGTTTACTCAACGTGCTCCTCTGCAGTCCGAAGGAAAGCGCTTTGGGGCAGAGCTCCATAAGACGACGCCCCCAAGGTGCATCCGTATTGACAACCATGACTTTATCAGGACGTGGCAGTTCGAGAAACAAGCGAGCCTTCACCTTGAAATAACTCTCCATAGTCTTGTGGTAATCAAGGTGATCCTGCGTCAGATTAGTAAAAATTGCTCCCGCAAAGGGAACCCCGTAAACGCGTTGCTGGTCAATAGCATGCGAAGAGACTTCCATAACGACTATGTCCACACCAGCTTTGGACATACTGGCCAGCATGGAATGCACGCGCAATGCGTCCGGTGTGGTGAGCGGTGCCGTTTCACAATGGCCTGGCCAACGATAATTCACGGTACCAAGCACACCCACTTTGTATCCGCTAGCAGTAAAAATGCGTTCCAAAAGATACGAACACGTTGTCTTGCCGTTGGTACCGGTTATCCCAAGGACTTTGATTGGCATTTCACTCGTATGCCAACGGGCTTCTGCAAGCCGCCAAAGAGCCTCACGGGTATCAGCATGATGCACAACGCGACACCCGGCTTCTCGCGCAGCTTCACCATGCGCATCACCTGGCTGGCAGACTACCACGCTGGCTCCGGACTGCACGGCAGCTGGAATAAAGCGTGCCCCATCATCCTTTACCCCGGATACCGCGACAAAAATATCCCCTGAACGCACTTGTCGAGAATCGACGCGCACCTCAAGGCCACCTTGCCTGCACTGTTCTACAAGGGCTGCAAATTCTCGCTCCATATGCGCTCCATAAGTATTCCGGGTTTCACCATACTTCAGGCAAGAGCTACAACTGCCCGGAATCAGTTATATTACCGTTCAGACAACCAGAGGATATATGCTGCCTTTGCATGTTCCTCAGGCCAATTTGCACCAGGAGGTGGCGTCTGGCGAACAACTCGGCTGCCGGTCCCCTTCAGTTCAGGCACTATACCTGCGCGGGCAAAAAGCTCCACGGCATTACGAACTGTCTTGCCCTGCACATCCGGCACATGGCTTCCGGCTTTGGCCAAATGCCCAGGGAAATTCATGCCTTTTGTTTCGCGATCTATGTTGCCTCTGAAGGATTCTGTTTGATAGGGAACAACCATGCCAGCGAGCTTCAGACCGCGTTGACGTTGTTTGGCAGATTGCTTGTGTGAAGGATTCTTTTCCCGTTCAGCCACATTTTGTTCATTGAGCATTCCCGTATAGGTAACCATGCGCGTAGCCACTTCCTGAAACACAGGTGCTGCCACCACGCCCCCATATTGATTTCGAGATGGTTCATCCACCATGACCAAAATAATGTAGCGCGGTTTTTCTACAGGGAAAAATCCCACAAAAGATGCCAGTCGTTTGCTGCCATATGTGCCCGATCTGTGATCAGCCTTCTGGGCTGTACCTGTCTTGCCGCCGACCTCCAATCCTTCAACCCGCGCCCGGCGGCCTGTACCATCCTTGGCCGACACCACATCGTGCATCATATTGATGATTTCACGGGCTGTTGTTGACGAGAAGACTCGAGGCCGTGGCTCCGTCAGCCCGGATTCTTCATATAAAAGCCTTAGAGGTTTATATACCCCGTTATTCAATAATGTCAGGTAGGCTTGAGCCATCTGCAGCCCGGTAACAGAGATACTTTGCCCGAAAGAAGTGGACATGAGGTCCACCTCACTCCAGACACGAGGAGTGCGTAAAATTCCTTTGCTCTCTGACACAGGCACCCCGGTGCGCTGCCCAAATCCGAGTTCATGCAAATACTTATGAAATGTCGGCACACCAAGCGACATACCTATTTTTGCCATGCCTATATTAGAAGAATATCTCAAGACCTTGGATGCGGGGAGCACTCCCTGCCGCGAGGTATCCCGTATAGTCACTCTTTTGGTTTCCCACTTACCCCCTTCGCAGTTGATAAGCGTGCCTGGCGTGACCTTATGCTCTTGAAGTGCAGCAGCCATCACAAATGGCTTGAACGTTGAGCCAGGCTCAAGAGCATCAGCTGCCAGACGATTTCTATAAATAAGCGGAGAAAATTCCTTATAGTTGTTGGGATTAAAGAAGGGATACTGAGCCCAGGCCAAAATATCTCCAGTAGAGACTTCCACCACCAGTGCGCCGCCCCAACGTGCATCATATTCACGAACCGTGCGGGCTATGGCTTCTTCCACAAAAAACTGCAACTGGATATCAAGAGTGAGGGTCAAATCCTCACCCGCAGGCTCGCCCTGTCCCTCCTCGTGCAGATAAAAACGCCTACCCATAGCGTCCCGTTGCACAATCTGCCGAGTAGGGGTGCATCCTAACCGGGAATCCATGGACCTCTCAATTCCTTCCAGGCCCTTATCATCCATACCAACAAAGCCCAGCACTTGGCCGGCCATATGCTTGAATGGATAGACGCGATCATATTCCTTACTCAGGCCTATTCCGGGAATACCTGCTTGCCGCACCGCCTTGGCAGTGTAGTCGTTCACCTTGCGTTTTAACCAGACAAAACGGCGTTTTCCTGTAAGGTCTGCGTAAATTTTCTGTGGATCAATGCCGAGAATGGGCCCTAACCTGTCGGCGGCTGCTTTGAAATCCGTGATTTCCTGCGGGCGAGCATATACAGATCTGGCTTCCACGCTGCTTGCCAACACTTGACCATTACGATCGAAAATCATACCACGGCGTCCGCTGACAAGTTCTGATGCCATATGCTGTTGCCGTGCACGTTCTGCCAAACGAGGGCCTTCGACTAATTGCAAATACCAAGCCCGCCCCCATAGCCCTGCCCAAAGCAGACAGAACACGAAGACCACAAGTCTGATACGCGCACGCCCCCAGTCAATATCGCGCAGCCAGGCTGGGCCTGTCGTTTTATGGGCTTGCATCACAGTGTTCACGGAATGCTTCCTGCCGGAAGCTCCCTCCCTCACATCTGTAGAGACATTGCGCTTACGAGTACCGAATCTGAACATGACTCTTCCAAGCTGATTTAAATGTGGCTCGTATATACAGTCAGTATTGCTCAGTGCGTATCCATACGGCGGATTTGACCAGGTCTGGGTTCACGCATGCCAAAATCTTTGGCTTTGCGACGCAATTCATAAGGAGAAAGAAGCCGCTCGCGCTCCACTTCAAGCTTGGCCTGCAAGCTCTGACGTTCTCGTAACGTATTTTGTTGCATGTTAATAAAATACGTTGTGTCCATGCGTTCAATATTACTCCATACGAGTATCAGCCCCATGACCATACAACTCAAAAGCCCAAGGGCAAGCATCAACAGCCACCCTTTTCCGCCTCCCTGCCGGCGCACAGGCAGATTGCGATTCATACTGTCTTTGCCTCTGCAATCTTTTCCACAGCGCGCAGCTTGGCGCTGGCAGCCCTAGGATTACCTGCCAGCTCTTCTTGAGTGGCAACCACCGGTTTTTTATACAAGATACGCACTTCCGGTTCATGACCGCACACGCAAACAGGCACATACCGTGGGCACCGACAGCCTTCGGCCCAGTGACGCATAGCCAGCTTAACCATACGGTCTTCCAAAGAATGAAAGGTGATGACAACAAGCCGACCACCAATAGGTAAATACGCCAGGATACGGTCAAGAAAACGCCTGAGCTCGCCAAGCTCATCATTGACGGCCATGCGCAGAGCCTGAAAAGTGCGTGTTGCAGGATGCCGCCTTGCCTTAGCCCGCCATGAAGGAGGATAGGCATGTTCCACCAGTGCAGCCAGCTCTGCAGTGGTATTGATACTGGCCTTCTGACGAGCATCCAAAATAGCTCTGGCTATACGACCAGCCTGCGGTTCCTCACCCAGGGTTGCAATGCACTCCCTGAGCCTGACAAAGCTTTCTCGATTGACCCAGTGCCAGGCTGAAGGTCTGTCAGAACGCTGATCCATCCGCATATCCAGCGGTCCGTTGCCAGTAAAACTGAATCCTCGTTGTGCCTCGTCTAGCTGCAGCGAAGAAACGCCGATATCCAGCAAGGCTCCGTCCACATTTTTCCAGCCGAGTTCTTCCAGCGCCCGGGGGAATTCGCTGTAGACATCATGAAACACATGCACACGGCTGCCAAAAGGAGCCAACTTCTCCCGGGCAAAAACCAGAGCTTCTTCGTCTCTGTCAAGGCCACACAATTCACACTCCGGCACGGCATGTAAAATCGTCGATGCGTGTCCGGCAAGCCCCAGAGTGCCATCCAAATAACGACCGCCAGCGCGTGGCGAAAGAGCGGCCAGGGTTTCCACAGGCAACACCGGGGTATGGATTGCCTTACCCTCTCTGCAGCAAAGACGTTCCATACATATACTACAGACGTATCTGCAGATTCAATCCGGCAAGATCATCAGAAACATCTTCCACTGCCAACGCGTCGAAACGAGCCTGATCCCATATTTCAAATTTATTTAGCATACCCACTACCATGACATCTTTTTGTAAGCCGGCTTCACGCATAAGTGATTGCGGTATACGCACACGCCCCTGGGCATCTGGTGCAAGTTCCTGTGCCAACCCAATGATCTTGCTCTTAAAATTGGAAAGACGAGGCGAAGGTATGGGAATACTGCTCAACTGCTCGGTCACGGTTTCCCAGTCAGCAGGCAAATATGCCACAAGATGTCCGTAAAAAGCAGTCAGCCAAAATGTACCTATGCCGCCATCAGCACAGAGTCCCTCACGATACTCCGGAGGAAGCATCAAACGCCCCTTGGTGTCGAGGCTGCGTGAAAGGCTTTTGGTGAAAAGTTTTTGCACTGTTTACCACTTTTTACTATTTTTTTCCACTTTTTCCCACTTATGCCCCCAAGCTATCCACCTGTCAAGCGACAAAAAAACACCACATGGTGACATCTGCATGCACCCTATTCCTACTCGCTGTACGCACTTGCCATCTTGCCAGTTGAACTTTTGCCCACAGTCAAAGAAGATACCTGCACCTTGACAATACAAAAAAAAACACGGAATAGTAGATTGGATACGTTGCAATTCTGCAAATATGAAGGCGGGATTTACCTGAATTCACATAACAAATCAGACAAGCATGCCGCAAAGGATTACCAATGAGAACAAAAATTGTTGCAACGATTGGCCCCGCTTCCAACAGCAAAGAAAAGCTCTTTGCGCTGGCCGAAGCAGGAGTGAGTGTTTTCCGGCTTAATTTCTCCCATGGCGCCGCTGCTGATTTTGTCAATATCATCAAAAATATCCGCGAAATTGAACAGGAGCTTGGTCGCCCCATCACCATCATGCAGGATCTTTCCGGTCCGAAAATCCGCCTTGGTGTCTTGCGTGACGGCAGCATCACTGTAGAAAAAGGTATGCGGCTTTTGCTTGGCCCCACGGACAAATACACCAATGAGGCTCCCTATCTTCCCTTTGACCATGCCATCATTCTGGAAAGTCTTGAGCCGGATGACCGCATGGTATTGGCCGACGGCGGGCTGCAGTTCATTGTTGGCGAGCGTCGGGAAGATGGCCTTGTGGTGCTTGTGGCCAACAATGCAGGCATTGTCACTTCACGCAAGGGCTTAGCTCTGCCGGGCAAGGCTACACGCGTGCGTGCCCTGACAGAGAAAGACAAGAAAGACCTTGCCGACGGGCTGCAACTGGGTGTGGACGCCGTGGCTATTTCCTACGTTCAGACGGCTGACGACGTACGCGAGGCCAAACAGCTGATCGCCCAATCAGGTCGCAATATTCCTGTAGTGGTCAAGCTGGAACGGCAGAGTGCCGTTGATAACCTTGATGCCATTCTTAAAGAAAAGGATGTTGTCATGTTTGCCCGTGGCGATCTCGGAGTTGAGTGTCCTCTGCCACTCCTGCCTGCCCTGCAAAAACGCATCATCAGCGCCTGCAACGCGATTTCTAAGCCGGTCATTGTCGCCACTCAGATGTTACTCTCCATGGTTAACAGCCCCGCTCCCACTCGCGCAGAAACCACTGATGTCGCCAATGCCGTGCTGGATGGCGCTGATTGTGTAATGCTTTCAGAAGAAACTGCCATGGGCAATTTCCCCGTAGAGACTGTACGCTACATGCGCCGCATTACAGATGAAGCCGAACGTCTGCTCTTGCAAAACCGCAAGCTGAAAGCGCCGGATGGTGACAAGGGTATTCCAGAATTCCTGGCCTATTCTGCCTGTCTATTAGCTGACAAGGCCGGAGCTAAGGCTATTGTTTCGCACAGCCTTTCCGGCGCAGCAGCCCGACAGGTCTCTGCCAGACGCCCTCCTCAGGATATCTATGCCCTTACACCTGATCCTGTAGCCATGCGTGCCATGAATTTTGTCTGGGGAGTGTCCCCGATCTTTGTTAATGAGCCGGATGTGGAAGAAAGCCACCTTATTCGGGCAGAAAACTTTATCCACACCTCGTCTGATTTTGCACCTGGAGAATGTGCTGTGATTACTGCCGGGCAAGTACGAGCAGATTCTTCTGCCCCTCGCGGCACTAACCTCGTCAAGATTTATTGGAAATAGCTCATGCCTCAGCAGCCACACAACAACCAAAATATCGACGAACAGTATTACCAAATCAGTACTGAAATTCTGTCGAGCTTTCCCAAATACCATCCTCCAGTGGATCTCTTCTCCTTCCGTGAGGATATTGCCGTGCTGGCTCCGTATTGCCGCAAGGGCCAACGTTTAAGTAACGAACAAGTGGAGGAGGTGGCGAGCCTCTGCGCAGAAGGCAATCTTTTTGTTGCTCGTTCGGACCACCACATTTATTCCCGGCATATTGTCAAGCAGCTGGATCTGGTTCTGCAAGACGACCATCTCACAGATGCCGAAATCGCTGACATCTGCATTCGTGCACTGCTACTGCGTATGCGCGAGTTTTACACACAACCTGTCAAAGCCATGTTTGAACCCCTGTACAAGGACGTGATGGTTGTGACGGAATACCTTTGGGGGGATAAACACCGTATCAATACATTCATGCGCCGTCTCTTCCGCAAGGATGAACAGGCGCGTCATGCCGTAAACACCATGATAACCGGACTGCGCATCTGGACACATATCACGCCAGAATTCCGCCGCAAAGATCTCGACAGAGTGTCTCTGGCACTTCTGCTGCATGATATAGGTATGAGTAAGGTGCCACCATTTTTGCTTAAAAAGGCAGGGCCACTGAAGCAGGAGGAAAAAGAAAAGATCATCCCGCATCCCCTGCTGGGCGCAAAAATGATGCAGAAAACGGATGTGAGTTTTGACGAACTGGTGCATGCCTGCTTCCAACACCATGAACGACTTGACGGCTCAGGGTATCCACAGCATTCAAAGGATCGCCAGATTACCCGAGTGGGACGTTTAACGGCCGTGGCTGATTCCTATTCAGCCATGATCTGCGAACGTCCATGGCGCAAAGGCAAGGACATTGTTGCTGCGGCCAAGGAACTGGTAGGGGATCACCAGCGCTATGACCATGAGATGACGAGCGCCCTGCTGGGGGTATTCGCTGCAGGCAATTTTGGGGAAATGGTGGATATGGATGCCATTGTTGACACAAAGGAAGCTGAGTAGGGTAATTCTCCTGCCTGAAGCATCCATCATAACAACATCAAGTCCCCGGTTACCACAGATGTGACCGGGGACTTATGCGAAGAACCGAATGCATTCTCAGGATGGTGCGTTCAACGTTTTTCCTGACTATGCCCTACAATACCACCGGCCAGAGCCCCGACTGCGGCACCGGTTAGAGCTCCCCAGCCCGCATATCCACCTGCAATGGCCGCTATGCCCGCGCCACCCAACGCGCCAATGGCAGCCCCACTTGCGACCCCCTGCTGCGTTCTGCTCATATTAGTGCAGCCAAGGGTTCCGCCGGCACACAAGGTAACCAACAGGCCAACAATCACTATCTTTTTCATAGTCGTATCTCCTAATCACAGGGGGGCTATTTCTTCACACGAAGACGATGAACAATGACTTCATACCAGATGACGGCCATCACAGGCCGCTGCAGCTGGTCGGGATGTGCAGCATACCAGGCATCAACCTGCCTTGCGAGTTCTTCGCGAGGCACATCCTTGAAAGCCTGCATCCAGCCTTTTTCAAAGGGTGAGAGCGTATAGACAGGCTTTTTCCCTTCCTTGACAGCTTCTTCTGTTATTTCTGCATTGACAAAATGCTCAACGGCAATGGCGCTTTCAACGCCAAACAAAAAGGCTAATTTTTCAGTCTCTGTAGAGTGTTGCCATAACACACCTGTGAACTGGTCAACAGGGTTCGAGGGCGCGCCCGCTTGCAATTTTTCCGCAGAAATTGCAGGCGTGCCTACAAGAATTAACGCGCAACACAGGGCAAAGCCAAAGAAATAATTTTTCACGTTTTAACTCCTTTTATAGCGTTAGTACACAGAAGGCAAAGAGATTTCACCTTTTTTCAGCGTAATTATGAAGACATATCATCTGTACTTGTCTCCATCCATCAAGCTGTTGCCTCTTGCATTAGCCTGCTGAAACGTGTGAACAAATACTGTCCGTCGTGAGGGCCTGCGGCAGCCTCTGGGTGATACTGTACACTCATGACTGGCAGTGTCTTGTGGCACAGCCCTTCCAAAGTGCCGTCGTTGAGATTGATATGCGTGGGCTCCACATCATGCACGCCGTCAATCACCACATGAAAGCCGTGGTTTTGTGAAGAAATCTCAATGCGCCCCGTAGTAAGATCCTTCACGGGATGATTACAGCCATGGTGTCCGAATTTGAGTTTGTCTGTCGTACCCCCAAGAGCATGTCCGATCAGTTGATGGCCAAGGCAAATTCCTGTAACCGGAAACATGGTCACAAGCTCTCGCACAATCGCAATCTCTGCCGTCAGTGTGGCCGGATCTCCAGGACCATTGGAAAGAAATACTCCTCTGGCACCACTGGCCTTAGCCTGTTGCGCAGTGAATGTAGGCGGTACGGCCAGGGGCTCAAACCCAGCCTCGCACAGACAGCGCAAGATATTCCACTTTATGCCAAAATCGTAAACCAAAAGAGGAAAGCCAGCTCCCAGCCAGGCATAGCGACCATCAGCATCAAGCTGCACTTCCTGCGGATGGTTATCCTGCCAGGCATAAGGATTTTTTGCCGCCACAAAGGGCACAAGATTACGGCCCTTCATGGTAGGTTGTTCAAGTACTTTTTGTTGTAATGCCTGCGGATTAAGCTCCTTTGTGGAAATCATTCCGCGCATGGCCCCGTGACAGCGCAAATGCCGTGTAAGAGCCCGAGTATCAAGTCTTTCCATACCCGGGGTTCCAAATTTTTGTAAAAAACGCGGCAATGGCATGGTCGATTGCCAATTGGAAGGTCGCCTGCAGCACTCTTTGACAAGAAAGGCGCTGCAATGCACGCGGGCAGATTCCATATCCTTGGGGCATACGCCGTAATTCCCCACAAGCGGGTAGGTCATGCAGACCATTTGCCCATAATATGACGGATCGGTCAGCACTTCCTGATAGCCAGTCATGCCCGTAGTGAAAATCACTTCTCCACCAGTTTCAAACTCTCCCGTGAAGGAGCGACCTTCCAGTGCAAATCCGTCTTCCAGCACAAGCAATGCTTTCATAACCTTATCCCCGTGACTCTCGTGCGTAATATTCCTGCAGACTCTCCACATGCGTTTCTTCCCGTCGCGAACCGATGGCAGTGGCCGTGGCACGGGCAGCCGCAAGGGTTGTACAGTACGGCACCTTGTACATCAGAGCCGCGTGACGGATGGCCTTGGAGTCCTTGGCGGAATGCTTGCCAGAGGGCGTATTGATAACCAACGCGACCTCGTGGTTGATGAGAAGATCCACAATATTGGGCCGGCCCTCCCATGCCTTGCGAACCTCCTCAACAGTAATACCGTTTTGCTTAAGCACTGCGGCAGTGCCACGCGTTGCCAAAAGATGGAAACCCAGGTCGGCAAACATTCTTGCCACTTCCGGCAAATACGGTTTGTCCCGGTCATTGACAGAAAGAAACAACTTGCCCCCCTGTGGCGGCACTTGCCCTGCACCAAGCTGGCTCTTGAGAAAAGCTGTCCCGAAGTCTGGCCCCATGCCCATGACCTCGCCAGTGGAATGCATCTCTGGACCCAGTATGACATCAACCCCGGGGAAGCGACGGAAGGGCATGACCGCTTCCTTCACACAAGTAAAGCCGCCCTTGTGCATGCTCCAGGGATCCAGTTCCTCAAGAGTTTTACCAAGCATGATCTGAGTAGCCATGTGGGCCAGGGGTACTCCAGTAGCTTTGGACACAAAAGGTACTGTGCGTGATGCGCGTGGATTCACTTCCAGTATGTAAACATCGTCTCCCTTGATGGCAAACTGGATATTCATCAGTCCCACCACTCTGAGTTCGCGTGCCAGGGCCTCGGCCTGCGCGGCAATAAGAGCAACATGATCATAAGAAAGCGAATATGGGGGCAATACACAGGCCGAATCCCCGGAGTGGATGCCTGCCTCTTCAATATGTTCCATGATACCGGCCACATATACATCACTGCCATCCGACAGCACATCAACATCCACTTCCACAGCATGCTCGAGAAACTTGTCTATAAGGATGGGATGCTCCGGTTTCTGCGGCACTTGCGCACGAAAATACTCCATTAACTCCGTTGCATCATAGACAACGGCCATGGCCCGACCGCCCAGCACGTAACTTGGGCGCACCACCACAGGATATGTGATGCGTTCAGCCACTGCCAGGGCGTCTTCCAAGCTCATGGCCGTACCATTGGAGGGCTGCAGCAATCCCAATTTTTCGATAAGAGCCTGAAAACGCTCACGGTCTTCCGCACGATCTATGGCATCCGGACTTGTACCAAGAATGGGCACCCCCGCACGCATGAGGGGTACTGCCAGGTTTAACGGCGTCTGTCCGCCAAACTGTACAATCACACCTTCGGGATGCTCTTTTTCCACAATGTTCATGACATCTTCAAAAGTTAACGGCTCAAAATAGAGACGATCTGAAGTGTCATAGTCTGTGGAGACTGTTTCTGGATTGGAATTGACCATGATGGCCATAATCCCTGCTTCCCTCAAAGCAAAAGAGGCATGACAGCAGCAGTAGTCAAACTCAATGCCCTGGCCGATACGGTTCGGTCCGCCGCCAAGAATGAGTACCTTGCGGCGATCTTCAACCTTGAGTTCATCACCATGCTCATATGTGGAATAAAAATACGGGGTATACGCTTCAAACTCAGCTGCGCAGGTATCTACAAGATAATATGTGGGCAAGATGCCTGTTTCCTTGCGCAGGCGGCGAATATCATCCTCCGGCCTTTTCCACATACTGGCCAGCTGGCGGTCGGAAAAACCGTATTCCTTAGCATCACGCAGCACCTCAGCCAGTTCTGGATTAGCGGCCGTCATGTCATTAGCCAGACCGAAATCGCTTATCCGGCGTTCCATGCAGACAATATCCTGTATCTGTCGGATAAACCAGGGATCGATGCCTGAAGCAGCAAAAATATCCTCTTCACTGATACCGGCAAGCACGGCCTGGCGCAGCATAAAGATACGACGCGAATTGGGGCGATGCAGGGCTTCAAGAATAGTCTCTCGGTCTGGCAGATCCTCGCGAAAAGCTGAACCCAGCCCTGTTGCGCCAATTTCCATGGAACGCAGGCCCTTCTGCAGAGCCTCCTTAAATGTTCGTCCAATGCTCATGGCTTCACCAACACTTTTCATGGAGGTGGTCAGCTCATCCTTGGCACCTGGAAATTTTTCAAAGGTAAAACGGGGAATCTTGACAACACAATAATCAATCGCAGGCTCAAAACTGGCTGCGGTTTCCCGGGTGATGTCATTGCGCAGTTCATCCAGAGTGTATCCTACAGCCAGCTTGGCGGCTATTTTGGCAATGGGGAAACCCGTCGCCTTTGAGGCCAACGCCGAAGAACGCGATACCCGTGGATTCATCTCAATAACAACGATGTCGCCATTGGCGGGATTGATTCCAAACTGCACATTGCTGCCGCCTGTCTCCACACCGATTTCGCGCATAATGGCAATAGAGGCGTCCCGCAACTTCTGGTACTCATCATCTGTAATGGTCTGCACCGGGGCAACGGTGATGGAATCCCCGGTATGCACCCCCATAGGATCAAGATTTTCGATGGAACATACGATGACGCAATTATCCTTGATATCGCGCATCACTTCCATTTCAATTTCTTTCCAACCCAGCACGCTCTGCTCTATCATCACTTCAGACGCAGGGCTGGCCGCCAGGCCTTCTGCAGCCACAGCCTCCAGATCAGCAAGATTGTAGGCCACGCCTCCCCCGGTCCCTCCCAGGGTGAAGGCTGGCCGCACAATCAGGGGGAAAGGCAATATATTGCCCAAACGGTGTACATCATCCATGTTGTGCGCAATGCCACTGGCAGGCACCTTTAAGCCAATATGCTCCATAGCCGCACGAAAGAGTTCACGACTTTCTGCCTTCTCAATAACTTCAGCACGCGCACCAATAAGTTCTACCCCGCATTCTGACAAAACGCCGCTCTTGGCAAGGCCAAGGGCGGCGTTCAAGGCCGTTTGTCCACCTAGCGTAGGCAACAGGGCATCAGGCCGTTCCTTGCGAATAATGGCCGCCAACGTTTCATGCTCTATGGGTTCCACATAGGTTGCATCAGCCATATGCGGATCTGTCATTATTGTGGCCGGGTTGGAATTGACCAACACGACCTCATAGCCTTCTTCCTTGAGGGCTTTCACTGCCTGGGAGCCAGAGTAGTCAAACTCGCACCCCTGACCGATGACAATGGGACCCGCGCCGATGACAAGAATCTTATGCAAATCCGTACGGTTGGGCATTATTCATTCCTGCAGATTAAGAATAGTAGAAAAACGAACGAATAACAGACTATTTGATATAAAACGATTATTTTTAGCCCATACAACACAAAAAATCAAGATAGGGCTGAAAACGAACATGTTTTTCACTAGCAGTTACAAAAGTACTTAGGCACATGACATTACGGCTGCAGCACTTGTTTGCGGCTACGCTGTATGGGCTTGCCCAGACCAAGGCTTTCAGCAGCCCGAAGCACTTCTGTGGCACGGCTCTCGTCACCACGCAAAAGCACAAGAACTACATACAACTTGCCAGAGCGCTGCATGCGGGTGCGCAATCCCCGACCTTCAAGCCGTTGACGCACAGCATCTACACTTTCCTCGTCCTTGAATGCAGCCATCTGAAAAACATAATCATACATAACTGGAAGCGCTTCATTGACAGTATCAGTCAATGCCGCAGACGATTGCGATGGTGCAGCCCTTTCTTGCCCTCCATCTCCATCCTGCGTTGCAGCTCGGGGTACTGCTGCAGGGGCTTGTGCCGCAGGCTTCTCCTGAGCAGGCTTTTCAGGAGGCACAGGTTTCATGACAAAACCAGGGCCGGACGTTTCATTGCGTAGCACCCGTGAAAATCGCAATTCCTCAGGCGCTAATATTTTCTGTGCTGAAGTATCCTCTGCAGGCACGGCTGCTTCATCTTTTGCTGCTGATCTTTCGTCCCCTTGCGGAACCGCCGTTTCCCCATGTATTTCAGGATGGTCATGCCAATACCCGCGTCCCGTCATAACGCCACCAAGATAGGCCAGCACAATAGCCATAAGTACTAAAAACGTGACAGCGAGCAGCGTTGTGAATTGCAAAATCAGATAGGGCTTCTCAACTGGTTTCTGGGAAGCGGACGACATGGTATACTCCTCAATTTCTCGGGACGAAAACCTGTGGGCAGTCAGCATACCAACCAGAAAGATAGCCGTAAAGAGTGCCAGGCGAGCTTAAGGTATCAATAAAAGCCTTCAGGAGAATATATTTTTTTTCAAAATTGCGGTTGCATTTTGGCTGGCAAGTCACGTAAACTTACTTCAGATTTGATGCGGGTGAATCGGGCCTTCTGTAAGAATTCACTATAGGAAAACTATAGGGAACAAGATGGAACCCGGTCAGAGTCCAATGATTTCCACTATGGGAGGTTTTAGGAATGAAACGTATCGTTGCACTGCTTGCCGTCATGGGTATGGTCTGCGGCATGGCGTTCACCTTTGCACCAAAGGCCGATGCTGCAACCACCATCAGGATCGCCGGCATGAAACCTGAAGGCGAACCTGAAACGATTGGCATGCACAAGTTTGGTGAGTATCTTGAACAGCTTTCCAATGGCAAGTACAAGGTGCAGGTTATCCCTAACAGCTTGGCCGGCAAGGAAGACAAATACATTGCCGACACACGCCGTGGTGCTCTGCAGATGTGTGCCACGGGCACGCAGACCTCTGCCATTCATCCCGCCATGGCCATGCTGGAAACACCCATGTTGTTTGACAACCTGGATCACGCCAAGCGCGCTATGAATGGCGGCAAGACATTCCAGTTAATCAACGAAGGTTTCCCGGAAAAATCCGGTCTGCGCACCATGAACGCTTTTCCTCTGGGATTCCGTCATTTCTATACCCGCAAGCCCCTGAAAAGCATCGCTGACCTCAAGGGCCTGAAGATGCGCGTTCCCAATATTACCCTGTATACGACCTTCGCCAAAGAATGCGGCATTAGCGGTCAGGCCATGCCCTTTGCGGAAGTTATGACCTCTCTTGACCAAGGTGTTATCGACGGTGGCGACAGCCCGCTGGCCGATATTGTCAGCACCAAGATGTACGAAAAAGCTCCTGAAATCACACTTTCCGGTCACATTCTGGTTATCCATTGCCTGTACATCAATGAAAAATTCTACCAGTCCCTGCCTGCACAGGATAAGAAGTGGTTTGATGAGGCTGCCAAGCGCTCCGCTGACGATCTGTGGGAAATGATGAAGGGAATAGATGAGAAGGCCAGGCAGACAATTCTTGCCAATAATGGCCATATCACCACTCCCGATGAGGCGTTCCGCAACCACCTCAAGGAAGCCGCAAAACGTACCTGGAAGCTCTTCTACGACACAGTGCCCAACGCCAAGGAAATTCTGGCAAGCGCTGAAGCCTACAAATAACCGTGTTTAACTGCGGGCCGGAGAGCTGTAGATTTCCGGCCCGCAAGACATTAAAAAATGGCGTTCCTCCCTTTGCTGAATGTGTGATAACACGCCGTTACAGGGTAACGCAGGATACATACAACACTGCTCAGAGGTACACATGCACGATTCGGAAACGAGAGAACCTGCCGGCGATGCTGCATTATCGGCCCCAGAAGCAGCACCCCGCAAAGAAGGACTCATACAGCTTCTTTTTGAAATTTTTTGCGCCTGTATTTTTCTGGGCATGATAGGACTTGTGTTCTACAATACTTTTCTGCGCTACGTCTTTTCCTCCAGTTTTCCCCCCAGCGAGGAATGGGCACGTTTCCTCTTCATTTACATTACATTTTTCGGTGCCATTGAAGCCTTTATTCACAAAAAACATATCGCCGTAGACCTGCTGGTCTCCACGCTCAAGGGCGTATCGAAAAAAAGCGTGAACATTCTTGCATCGCTTTTCAGCCTATCTGCGTTGGGCCTTTTGCTCTATGGCGGCATTATTAATGTTCTGCAGACCATGGATACGTATTCCGTTGCTACTGGAGTCAACATGGCCTTCATCAACGGGACCCTGCCCATCATGGCGCTGGCTGCCATTGTGGTGGAACTGCGCGCTCTCTTTGCCATCATCAACAAACCGGCATATTCATTTCAAAAAGGCTAGGAGCGCGGCATGGAACTTTTCATTTTCCTCGGCACACTCTTTTTCTTCATGTTTCTGGGCATTCCCCTGGCACTTGTACTGGTTCTCTGTGCCATAGTGCTCATGTGGCACTCGGGCATGTGGGAAGCCATGCTTATTCCTGGCAGTATGCTGGACGGAGCCAACAACTACCCGCTCATGGCTATACCTTTCTTTGTATTTGCTGGTGAGATCATGGCAGCGGGTGGGCTCTCAAAACGTGTGGTACAGCTGGCACAACTCATGATTGGTCGTGTACGCGGCGGCTTGGGCTATGCGGCAATTATTTCAAGTATCATTTTTGCCGGGCTCATGGGCAGCTCTGTTGGTGAAGCTGCGGCCTTGGGTGGGCTGCTTTTACCCATGATGCGCAAGGTAGGCTACCATCCGGGACGCGCCGGAGCTGTCATAGCTTCAGGAGCCATTCTTGGTCCTATCATCCCACCGAGCACTAACTTTATTCTGCTGGGTGCCACTGTAAGCGGCCTATCCATCACAAAGCTATTCATGATCGGTCTCATGCCGGGTATTTTTATCGGCCTCGCGCTCTGTATAGTATGGTTCTTTATAGTGCGCACAGACGGCTATAATGAAACCATTTCCTTTACCCGTCAGGAATCCATCCGCATCCTTTTTGATGCTACCCCGGCCTTTCTCATGCCTGTGCTCTTGCTGGGCGGTATCCGTTTCGGTGTATTCACCCCCACTGAGGGCGGTGCATTTGCTGCCATCTATGCCATACTGGTCTGTACTCTCTACTACCGCGAACTTTCCTTCCGCGAATTATTGAGAGTAAGCGCGCGGGCGGCACGAACGACATCTGCGGTTATGCTCATTGTGGCAACAGCATCGGCTGTGGGCTATTTCATTACCATTGCCCAGATACCCGACCAGATGACAAAACTGTTTACACCGCTCATCGACAGCCCGATTTTGCTACTATTGTGCATCAACGTCTTTCTCTTCCTCATCGGCATGGTCATGGATCTGACGCCCAATATCCTGATTTTCGCCCCAGTGTTCTATCCGTTGATCACCCAAGCAGGCATAGATCCGTATTACTTTGGCCTGTTGTTCATTCTGAACTTGGGCATAGGCGTTATTACCCCACCCGTGGGCACGGTGCTCTATGTGGTCTGCGGCGTTGGTAACGTCAAGTTCAGTGAGCTGACGGTAAAACTTGTGCCATTCCTGGCAGTGGAAATATTTATGCTCTTCCTGCTGCTCTTCTTCCCCAAGCTCTCGATCGTGCCCATGAACTGGCTCATGGGAGGCAGTTGATAGCATAGGTTACAAAGCCGCTCCTACCAGGGGCGGCTTTTTCATGCAATGCACTCTCAAAAGAAAGAGAGATTATTGTGCTTATACGCAATCCTGTTGCTGCAGGCCGATTTTACCCTGACAATGCCAAAACACTGCTGGACGAGGTTCAATACTGGCTGACACAAGGAGCCGCCTTGCATTCGCCATCGCAGGATACTATCAGTGAGCCGTCTTTGCGCGGCGTCATGCTCCCCCATGCAGGCTATGTGTTCTGCGGCTCTGTCATCGGTCGTACCCTGGCACTGGCCTGGGGCACGCCTTCACAGGCCGCACCTGTGCCAAGGCATATAATTTTTCTCTGTCCCAATCATACAGGCAAGGGACACCCGTTGGGAATCTGGCCTGAAGGCTATTGGCGCACGCCTTTAGGTGACGTGCCAGTTGATGCGCCGCTGGCTGATGCGCTTATCACGAAACAGATCGGCTTTGCTGCAGACACGGGCTCGCACCTGCATGAACATTCTATTGAAGTGCTACTACCGTTTTTTCAATTTCTAAGCCATAGGGAGCCCTGGTATATTACACCCGTATGCATTGGTACCCATACCCCGTCAGTGCTGCGCACGGCTGGCCTAGCCTTAGCCGATGTCATGCAACGCTATGAAGACATTGCTCTTATCGTCAGTTCAGACATGAATCACTACGAAGATCAGGAGACGACGCTGCACAAAGACGCCCGCGCGCTAGCTCCTGTTCTTTCCTGCGATGCTGAAGGCTTGCTCGACATTACCCAGCGTGAACATATCACCATGTGTGGCGCAGCTCCCATGGCACTCGCCCTTTTTGCAGCCAAGGCAGCAGGCAGACCTTGGGCCAGGCTGGATACGCATGACACATCCGCTGCAGCTTCCGGAGACGCACTGCATGTCGTTGGCTATGCTGGAGTTCGCTTTGGCTGGAACAATGAGGCTGCCCCCAACGACAACCCACACAAGTAAAGGAGGAAATAATGGAGGTATGTATTGCCTATATGCATGGCAAGCCTGTGATGCTGGAACTGCGCGAAGGCATTGCCTACATTGACGGTGTGCCGCAACCCATTAAATATTTGGAAGAAGCTCAGTTGCAGGAATTCAGTGATGCCATTCAGGCCATTCCTTACAGCGCGGATCCAGGCTATGACGCATTGGTCAACGCCAAACGCGCCGCCTTTATTGCTGAATTGTTGGGACGAGCCGTCGGTGACGACTGCATCACACTGCTTACCCACATCCTGGACCATGTTCATTACGACGTACTGGAATACCTGGAAGAAACAGAGAACTAATTGCCCGATAAAATACGACAATCAGCTCTGCCCCAGTTCCTGCTTGAGCCAAGCCAGCACAGCCGGACTGGGCGCACTGATGCCACGCGCAGAGCCATTAACCCTATAAAAATCTTCCTGCAGTTTTTCCGGCAAAGGCATGGTAAAAATGTCCTCGGCTTTTTCGGAATTGCGGCGCACGAGTCGAATGAGCGGCGGAACCTGCCAAGTGTCCACAACAAAATAATATGAAACGTCGTCCTTGGAGCGCACCGGAGGATATTCTGCATGCCAATCGTTGTTACCCCACTCAAGGTACATGGTGACGGCATGTTCCGGGGTAAGGTTCCAATCTATGCTATACAGGGCAAAATCTTTCAATGAGGGCATACTTACCTCCTTATGCTCACTCCATCATCCAATCTTATTGCCTCCCGGGGCCATCATCGCAATAGATCTGCAAGGCATTATGCAGCTTATCCCCCTTCAGCTTTATGAGCAGCATTCTCCAGTTCCATGCGGCGTTGCTGGCGAATACGCTCCAGACGATTCTGCTGTGCATCTTCGCGCTGCCGGCGTGCCTCCGCCAGCAATTTTTCACGTTTACGGTCAAAAACAAGTGTCGTGCGCAGAGCTGCAAGCCCAATCGCCATCACAGATACGATGAGTACAAGAACTTTCTGAATAGACCACGGTTCAGAACCAAAAAGCCTTTTCAACCAGCCGAGGTGAATGGCGTCCCCCCAGAAATAGACTACGGGCACGGTTACAAAACAGAGCAGCAGGCCCATGGCCTCCACCCAAAGGAACGTCTTTAAAAACGTCAGACCAAACAACGTGCCATCGCGTACCATACGCAATGATTTCAGACGCTTCCTGAGACTGCGCAGCAAATCCGCAAGTTGTGTGGTATCAGACCTGGAACGCTTGAAGGCCGCTGCTTCCTTAAAATTACAGGCAAAGGCACGGTTGATGATTCCAGCACTTTCGTTGAATTCTTGACTGAATTCCTTCAGAGCGCCAGGGAATGGAAACCAGGATGCCTCGTCACGTATCTCCTGCAGTATATCAAGATAGTACTTGTAACGATTACGCAGATCCTCAACTTCATGGGCAATATGTTCTTCCAGCTCCTTCTCCAACTCAGGACGCACAGCCATCACCCTGAGTGACATCATATAACTGTTGATACCTGCCTGTTCATTAAGAGCACGTAGTCGCGTTCCTAAATCTAGCTGAACGGGATGGTCAGACGGGAACCATTCATTGATTCTATCACACATTTCAAGAATGCGTTTTCTGTCATTTTCTGCTGCTGCCTTCGCCTCATCGGCAAGATCGTGCAGACTGGATAGAATCATGAGGCGGCCACGCTCGAGAGCAGGGTCAATAAGCGCCCTGTTAAAGTAGGTGGCATCTTCGCGAATGAGTTTGGTCAGTTGCTCCAGTATGGGTTCACAAAAGCCCATCTTAACGCGACAGACAATGGCCCTGTAGCGAATGTCACGCCAATGTGGCATGACGCGTTGAATCTGGGAATACTGCTCCAATGCCTGAGTATATTGCCCCTGTTCTTCAGCCATACGGGCTTGAAAAAATTCGTTCCATGCCTGCATGGCCGGCGATGCATTGAGCGTTGCTGCCTCCTTAAAATATGCAACAGCGTGCTCAAAATCATTTCGCTCCAGGGAAATGAAGGCCTGCACCATACGCAGACGCGAATCCCGTTGGTAGCGGGTCATGCTTTCAGAAACTTTCTTACCCAAGTTGGCAAGATCGTCGAATTCTGTATTTATCAGTTTATCCAGGAAATCCCATGAAGGGCTGTCATCCTTCTGCGGAGGTTCTTCGTTGGGGTCAGGGTCACGCATGCGGTACAGCCAATGCTGCGGCACATTACGTAACTGCCCCATTGCATTGATATCCAGCACAGCCCGCAGCACAACAGCTGCCTCATCGTTTTCTTCCAGAAGGGTATTATATCCCTCCAAGCCATCAGCTGTCAGGGTTGTTTCAATTTTCTTGAAGCCACTGTTGATAGCATCTAAATCGAATTCTGCAAGCTCTTCCCAAATTGTCGGATCTGAAGGAGCCGCATGCCTTGTGGGACACTGGGCAGATTCATGGCAAGCGAGACCGCAATAAACGCATCCGACGCCCGATTCTGTGGAATTGGTCAAATAACTGGGCATGAGCAAGGGCAAGGTCTTTATGCCAATGCTGTCGTCAGCCAGCATGACGTTGCACCAGTTGTCCACTGTGGTCTGATCACCAGAGTAACGCAGGTCGCGAACGACAAAACCTTCACCAAGCAAATAGGCATTACGGTAGGTCAGATAAGGAAAATCAGGCGCTAGGCTATCCCACTTCAAACCGATTTTCTTAGGCAGGTCTATATTAAAATTAAGGTTGTTCCTGTCAGCGACCACACAGACGCAGGGCCATCGCAGGTTGTCCTCTCCGCTGAATGACTGAAGATAATCCCGCATAAAAGTACGCAGCATCATCAAATTCTCCACAGAGATCATAAGAAATGTCTCGTTGAAGATAGATTTCATCTTATGCTGCTGTAACATTTCCCCCAGACGTTTGAACATGCTGTCCCAGCCGTCCTGAAAATTTTTGTCCAGGGGACTACCCAAAGGATGGATAAGCGCAAACCATGCTTGTGTGGATGCGTAGGGCATACGCACATCCACTGTCATGGTGGCCCAATCCACGCCAGCCATGCCCTGGCGTCCTGTATGGCGCTCAAAAGTAATGCCAGGCAGGCCCTTTTTATCTTCACGGCTTTTGGGGTGAATCCAAACCTCCAGATTATCGGGAACAATAATCTTTTGCGCCTGCAGTGCACCGTCCATCAGAAGATTGGAATCGCCCTTGCGCCCAAACTGCAACCTGCCAGGGAAAAGCTCTACCGCAGCCGGAAGCTCATGGAAACTTCCCCAGACCATTAATCGCGCCAGGGCCAAGAAAACGTCGTCCGTGAAAAAAAACCAGACGGCCTGGGTGTCATCCTCAACCACCAGCATGCCGCCATAAGTCATCAATATTTGCCCTACAGTTGGTGCAACATTATCGTGCCAGCATACCCAGACCACATGGCCCATGGTACTCATATGCACTTCAATATTTGTAGGCAGACGCGACAAGACCGAAGATAACTGCGGCATGGAATATCTTCCTTATAGTTACAGTCCCCAAGAGGTGACAGTATGGTCGGCCCCATCAGGGCTGGAACAACACATGGAAAAAAAGGGACGCAAACAAGCGTCCCCTAGTAATAACATTGGTTTCAATCACAGTGCATGTGGCTATACAATACCATGTTCACCAGGCCGTTCATAATTTTCCTTTTGTATCAGAGCCACATAAAACTGCGTATTGCCCAGGGCCAGAAGGATGGATGATGCAACGTAAATAGAGGAATAAGTGCCAATGATAACACCGATAAGCATGGTCAACGCAAAATCATGGATAACACCGCCACCCAATAGCAGGAGTGCCAATGTAGCCACTGCCGTGGTGCCGCTCGTAAGGATGGTACGTGAAAGGGTCTGATTTACACTGCGGTTGATAAGGCCAGCCATATCCAAATTGGGCGCAGCGCGCAGATTTTCGCGTAACCGGTCATAGATAATAATTGTGTCGTTCAGGGAATAACCGATCAGAGTCAGCAGGGCAGCGAGGACATTGAGATCCAGCTCCACCCCCATAACCGAAAGTAGCCCAACCGTAATGGCGACATCGTGCAATAAGCCAACCAATGCGCCCAAGGCGAAATTAAGCCTCATGACGAAACATACAATGAGAGTAATACCCAGGGCCACAAGTACCAACCAGCCCATCCCCACACCAGTAAGTCCAACAAGATATACGCCCCCCCAAAGGGCAGCAGCCATGGCGGCACCAGCCATCCAGCGCTGTTCAAATCTGCCGGAGATATACACGGCAATAAGCAGAATGGAATAATAAAGCGCACTCAAGGCCTTATTTGTCAAATCAGCTCCGACTTTGGGACCGACCACTTCCAGACGCTGGATTTCTGCCTTATTGCCGGGGAAAGCCGCAGCGAGAGTATCCACAACAGTAGTACGCAGTTGGGTGGCGTCACCGCTCTCCGTCTGTGAAAAACGCAACAGGAAATCCCTTCCCGTGTCTCCGAAACGCTGTGTTGTAATGCCGGGAAGGGTGGGAATATCCAGACTTCTCTTCAGTGCATTATCATCAATTTGCTGCTGAAACTGCACTTGCACAATAACGCCGCCAGCAAAATCAATACCCAGCTTTGGCCCCTTTCCCCAGAGAGCAGAAACCACTCCCACAAGGAGCAGTAAAAGGGAAAGGGCATAGGCCACACGGCGGAAGCCAATAAAATCTATGTGCGTGTCGTGCTTAATAAATGCGAACCCCATGGTCCCTCCCCTTAAATGCTGATACCCTTAGGCCCGCATCCTCGCGCCCATGTCTCGAAGATGGCCCGTGAGACAAAAATCGCTGTGAACATGGAGGCCACGATGCCCAAGCCCAGTGTGACGGCAAAGCCACGCACAGGCCCTGTACCAAACTGATACAGGATTACGGTTACAATAATTGTGGTAAGGTTCGAATCCGTAATGGAAATGCTTGCCCTGTCAAAACCGGCCCGCACCGCCGCAAGAGGGGAAAGCCCCTTGCGCAATTCCTCACGGATGCGCTCGTAGATGAGCACATTGGCATCCACAGCCATACCAATGGTCAAGACAATGCCTGCAATGCCTGGCAAGGTCAGCGTGGCACCAAAGGCCCCCATACCAGCCATGATAATAAGCAGGGTAAAACAAAGCATGACGTCAGCTATGATGCCGCTCAACCCATAGTAAATGCCAATAAAAAGCACAACACCCACTGCACCTACCAGCGCCGCACGTATGCCGCTATCAATGGCTTCCTGACCCAGCGATGGTCCAACCGTGCGTTCTTCCAGCACAGAAACAGGCGCAGGCAGGGAACCTGCACGCAACACGATAGCCAGGTCTTGTGCTTCTGCCGTAGTAAAGCTCCCCGATATGCTGGCCCGACCACCGCCGATACGCTCGCGTATCACAGGAGCAGAATACACAGTGCCGTCCAGTACAATGGCCATTCCCCGGCCAACATTCTCTCCAGTTACACGCTCAAAAATGCGGGCTCCACGAGAATTGAAATTCAGTGTTACATAGGCCTGGTTCAGATTGTCAAAGGCAGGTCGTGCATCAGAAACATCCTCGCCAGTGAGCATGGCGTCCTTTTCCACGGCAATGCGATGCACTTTTCCATTGCGTTCCTGCATAGGCAAGGCAATAACCCCGGGAGGCAGCATGGCCTTTGCTGGATCCACATCATCACGAACGAGATGAAATTCAAGGTGCGCAGTCTGTCCAATGATCTGCACTGCCCGACGGGGATCGGAAATACCAGGCAGCTGGACCTGAATCCGGTTACCAGCCTGCTTGCGAATATCGGGTTCTGCCACTCCAAACTGATCAATGCGGTTGCGGATGGTACGCAAGGCCTGATCTAATGCAAGATCTTCAAGACGCTTAATTTCCTGATCAGTGAAATGTGCCACAAACCGAAGCTGGCCAGATTCGCCCTTTTGTGGTTCCCCAACCGTGATCTGTGGGAAATACTTCGACAAAAGCTCGCGCAACGCACCTTCGCTTTCTGCGCGTGGTAACACAAACTCCAAGGCCGTACCGCCGACCACGCGGGGACGGAGCACGACGATTTTTTCATCCCCGGCAAGCCGACGTAGATCCTGCCCGACCAAGGCTAGGGAGTTGCTCACCGCCTTCGCCACTTCTACGCCAAGCGTCAGATGTATGCCACCTTTGAGATCAAGGCCGAGATTAATCCTGCTGGACGGCAAAACCGGTCCCAACATCCCCCCCAAAAAAGGCACGCTTGGGAGAGCGTACACCAGAGAGAGCACAAAAACCATGGCGGCTATAAGTAAACGCCAGCGCAAACCCATTTATTCACCTTCCGCACAAGAGATTGAAACAGCTGCATACGTTCACTGCATGAGCTATCACAACATAATCAATGAGCCAAACAACGGTCTAATGCTCATTGACAGCTTATTTCTTCGCTTCCTTTTCTTCTTTGTCAGACTTAGTGGGCATCAGGCCACCAATAGCTCCACGCGTAATGCGCAATTTTGCTTCACCACACTCCAGCAGAACCTGTTCATCATCAATTTCAAGGATACGACCAATAAGACCACTGCCGGTCATAACATGGTCGCCTCGCTTCAGCTCGGACAGCATTTGTTTATGGGCCTTGGCCCTCTTTTGCTGCGGTCTTATAAGCAGAAACCAGAAAATCAGAAACATGAGAATAAGTGGCATGAACTGCATCAGCATTTCCGTACCGCCCGCAGGCGCGGTGCCAGCTGGAGCTCCACCCATGGCATACGCTATAGATTCAAACACAACTAAACCTCCAAGGAGTGTGATGCTTACAAGTCTGTACACAAAGCAACAATCACAAATAAAGACTTCTTACAATATTCACCGGCGCGTTTTTATATACGCTGCTCGCCGTTCTTGCAAGCCTTAGTGTCGCTGACACTAAGGCCAGTTTCCCCTTTTTTTCAATGAAATTTTAGCATATACCTATGCTATCATAGCAAATTATTTGGTTACCAGCTTTTACTTGCACTTATCCCAAGGCATGCAGAGCATATGGCCAAACCCAAGGAGATACTATGAACTCTACCTACAGTGCGTTAATTGCCGAACGCTATTCCGTGCGCAAATTCAGCACCGAACCTGTGGACCAATCATTGGTGCAGTCCATTCTTGAAGCAGCACAACTAGCTCCAACCGCAGTGAACAAACAACCACAGCGCATTCTTGTGCTGCGTACAGCAGCAGGCATGGAGAAACTTAAAAAAGCCACTACATACACCTTTAATGCTCCAATGGCACTGATCGTCTGCTACAACATGAGTGAAGCATGGGTGCGTCCTTTTGATCGCAACAATGCAGGCGTTATCGACGCTACAATTGTGGCGACCCATATTATGCTGAAGGTGCATGACATCGGCCTTGGTACAACATGGGTGGGACATTTTGATCCAGCTGTATTACGCAGAGAATTTGACCTTCCCCCTGACATTGAACCCATAGCTGTTTTTCCAATTGGTCATCCCGCCGTCGATGCAAAACCCTCTCCCCAGCACACCAGAAGACGTCCTTTGGAAGAAACCGTTGTATATGAGCATTTCTAAAAACATACCATGAACATGCCCCCAAAGACAGCCGGACCATGTCCATTACTTGCAAACTATAAATAAAGAAGGATTCCCCATGCGCCAGTGCGACACTATGCTGCATGCAGCTCGCATCGTCACACAGGATGCACAGCGACGCGTACTGGACTGTGCATCTCTGGCTATTGACAAAGGGCTTATCGTCGACATCGGCCCCACAACGGAACTCTGTGCGCAATGGCAGGCAGGCACCATCCTGCATCTCGAAAACAAGCTCGTGCTCCCCGGCCTCATCAATGCGCACACCCATGTGGCCATGACCCTTCTACGTGGCCTGGCTGACGATATGCCTTTAATGGACTGGCTCAATCAGCGTATCTTCCCTGTAGAACGACATCTCACGCCTCATATAGTGCGTCTGGGCAGTCTGCTGGGTTTCGCCGAGATGTTGCGTTCAGGCATCACCGCCTGTGTGGATATGTATATCTTTGAAGCAGCCACCATGGAGGCGGCGTCTACTGCTGGCATACGCTGTCTGGGGGGAGAAGGGGTATTTGCCTTTCCATCTGCAGCGTGTGCCACGTCGACAGATGCGTTGGACATCACCCGTGATCTGGCTGCTGCATATCGTGATCATGACAGATTGCATGTTGCTGTCATGCCCCACAGCGTGTACACCACAACTCCCAAAATACTTGCAGCCTGCTATGAGCTCGCCGCAGAGCTGGCCCTGCCACTGCATATGCATCTAGCCGAAACAGCAGCAGAAACACAGCTATGTCTGAAAGAACATGGCCGTCGGCCTGTAGCTTATTGTCAAGACCTGGGATTGCTGGATCTGCCATGCTCACTTGCGCATGTGGTGGATGTGACACATGACGAGATTGCCTTGCTGCAAAATCATAGCACAACGGTCGTACACAACCCATCTTCCAACATGAAGCTGGCCTCCGGCACGTCACCGGTGCCAGATATGCTGGAACATGGTATCACGGTTGCGCTTGGTACGGACGGCGCAGCGAGCAATAACCGTTTAAGTATCTTCACCGAGATGCGCAGAGCAGCCCTGCTGCACAAGCTTCACACCGCAAACCCTACCTGCCTGAACGCCCAAAAAACTCTCGACATGGCCACACTTGCAGGTGCAGCGGTCTTTGGCGATAAACGACTGGGTTCACTAGAACGAGGGAAAGCTGCCGACTGCATAGCTCTGGACCTGACAGAACCCAATATGCAGCCCTTGTATAATGAAGCCTCGCAGCTTGTATACTCGGCTACTGGCATGGAAAACCGCATGACCATGGTAAGTGGTGAAGTCCTGTACCAGAACGGGCGTTTTACACGCTTTGACTATCCTGCCTTGTGTGAAGAAGTAGGTGCATTGCGCGCCTTGCTGCTGCGCACGGCGGGGATAGAGTAACCTGCAAGCCTCTCTTCCTATTGTGACAAAAATGCGTGCATGCTTACCAAGGTATCTGTATGGGCTGTGGAAAAATGCCCCAAGGCCCGAGCTGTATCAGCCCCGGCCTTGATAGCCATTTCCAGTTCCAGAGCAGCTGCAGTCAAGGCCTTGGCTCCCAATTTTGCTGACGCTTCCCTAATGGCATGCACATAGGCACGGGCCTCCTCTGTCTGCCCACTCTTCAATGCCTGCTGTACTCGTTCAGCTGTATCCCTTTCACGCAGGATAAAATCGTGCAGCTGAGCGCTATACGCAGCGCGCTGATACGTGCCAGAGGTTAACGCACCCTTCCAATCAAGTACTTCCTCGTTCATGATAGCCTTCTTAACAGGTTCATTGTTCCCAATGGTACAGCCTCCCCAAACAGCCTGACACATGGGCCTCTTTGGATACTGCCAGTAAGTGGCTAGCATGACAATAGCCTTCATTCCCCACAGAATGCACCTGTGTTGAATATAAAAACAATAAATGAGACCGATGCACAGCAAAAATGAAATAACATATTGATATAATTTGATAAATAAGATATATTCAGCTTCAGAACAAGGAGTTGAATATGCCGGAAAAGAAAACAGCTAGCCCCATCGTTGATTATTTCGTTAACATTCGGCGTAAGAAGAACACGAA
>JAFTDG010000128.1 GCA_017454325.1 Desulfovibrio sp.
GAAAACAAGACGGCAGCCCCCACGAAGTTGCTGAAGATCAGTGTTTCCATGGAGTCGGGATCCCAGAACTTTCCCGCATTCATGGCCGTGAGCAGCTGCATTGCCGACGAAAGAGGCTCGTGTTCTATTTTTTCAACTTCTGCCCGAAATTCTTCTTCCTGCATCGGTTTTGAGTATAGATAGCCTTGAATATAGTTGCAGCCTATGCTTTTCATATAGTCTGCTTGTTCCGCTGTCTCTACTCCCTCAACAATCAAAGGAGTGCCAAGCCATTTTGCCATTTGCACAATGGTATTGATAATAATACCGCCACGGCCTCCGATTTCACCTCTCAGAAAGGCCATATCAAGCTTAATGATATCAATATCGAGATTCTTTAATATATTTAATGAAGAATAACCGCTACCAAAATCATCCATTTCAACTATATAACCAAGCTTATGAAGATGACTGATAACACTTGTCATCAATTCCATTCCAGCAATCGCAGATGATTCTGTAATTTCTATACGCAGGTATTTTACAGGAATATTATATTTTATTCTAATATTTTCAATTTCATCAACATAATCATGTCTATAAATATCGTGCCGTGATACATTTACAGAAATTGGTATTACCAATATATTCCTATCAATACATTCTTTCTGAAAACGGCAAACAGATTCAAAGAGATATATATCAGCTTGATAAATTAAATCATGTTTTTCAAGTACAGGTATGAAATCCACAGGGTATTGCATACCATACTCTGGATCGCGCCATCGCATCAGGGCTTCAGCCCCCACCATTCTTCCTGTACTGTGATTTATCTGCGCCTGGTAACAGGCATAGATGTGCTTTTCGCGCAGGGCCGTTTCAAAAGAATCAATGAGCTCCTGCTCGCTCATACGCTTTTCCATGAAACACCTCCATTAAGACGAAACAAGGCGCAACCACACGAATAAGAAGGTCTTCCTAAGGCAATGCGTAACAAAGAGATAGTTCTGACATATCTGCTACCGAACAAAATTGCAATGGCAGTAGCGCAGTCATTTTAACCGATGTGTATTCTTTATACTGATACGATAATGTCTAGAAAAATACTTGCCTTACGTCGAGACAAGCCGTACTTTCAAGGGCAGCACCAAATGCTTACAAGCCAACTAGCTAATATAATATAGTTATTTCATCAAGAAAGGAGAGTACATGCCTGTTCAGCATATTTCAGTAAATGATTTGCGTCCCGGCATGTATATTGTGGATACAGGAGCATCCTGGATTGACCATCCCTACCTCTATGCCAAGGAGGGACTGATTCGCTCACAGACCGAGGTAACAGAAATTATCCATCAAGGATATGCCGAAGCCTATTATGACCCCGAGCAATCAAATATAGCACCAGTGGAGCCCATTTCTGTTGACAACGCAGATGCATCTCGAGGTGCACCGGCTGTCGTTTCATTGGCAGAGGAACTCGATCAGGCCGAAAGCACCTATACTTCCTGCGTACAGCATGCCAAAGACTTCATGCTGGAAGCACGTAATGGCACTGTGGATTTAGAGGCTTCGCGCCCGCTGGTACATGGCATTATTGACAGCGTCAACCGCAACGTGGATGCACTCACCTCTCTGGCAAAGATCAAGCACTACGATGAATATACCTTTGCCCATTGTGTCAATGTTGCCATTTTTTCAGTTGCTTTTGGCAAATACCTGGGCTTAGACCAACAAAAGCTCTATTTGCTCGGCCAGGCAGGGTTATTTCATGACCTTGGCAAAATGCGTGTACCCGTGGAGATACTCAATGCGCCACGCCGCCTGACGGACGAAGAATTTGCGGTTATGAAAACACACGCGCAGCTGGGTAAGGATACCCTTGCCACTGTTAAAGGCGTGGCTCCTGAAATTCTGCAGGGAGCGGGGCAGCATCACGAACGGCACGATGGTTCCGGGTATCCTGACCATCTTGTCGGCTCACATATCAGTCCCTACGGTCGCATCATTTCCGTAGCGGATTGCTATGATGCCCTTTCGGCCAAACGCGTGTACAAGGAAGCCATGCCCCCAACTAAAGCTCTGTCCATCATGTTTGAAATGCGCAAGGGAGCCTGGAGCCCCGGTCTTTTGGAGCAATTCATCAAGATGCTGGGCATCTACCCTGTAGGGACACCGGTTCGCCTGTCTTCAGGGTTTACTGGTGTTGTAGCCAAAACAAACCCCACGCTCCCTTTACAGCCCGTTGCCGCTGTTATACAGGCGCCCAACGGCCAGGGAATTGAGCCACCCAGGCCCATAGATCTCTCCAAACATCAGGACATCAAGATTGCCCAGCCGCTGTCCGCCAGTGAAGCCACCGGCATAGACATTCTTTCCGTACTGAAGTCTTTACACACCTAGCTGCTGGCCTTCAGGGTTGCATGCCGCCACAGTACACACACCAGAAAGGAAAAAGCGCCATAGCACAATGGTACCATGACGCTTCCTGAAAAAGTCCGAAAAACTACAGCAGCTGCTGTGCACGAAGCACATCTATAAGCTTCTGTTTTGCCACTTCACCCATGGGGCATAAGGGCAATCGCATTTCTGCGTTAATGAGCCCCATAAGGCCAAGAGCAGTCTTGACGGGAATAGGATTGCTCTCAAAGAAAAGGGCTTCGTGCAACGGGAAAAGGCTGTGATGTATTTGTTGTGCAGCAGGCAGGTCTCCCTTGGCAAAAGCATTGCACATGGCTGACACGCGTCCAGGCACAAGATTCGATGTGACGGAAATAACGCCCTTGCCTCCCAGGGCCATCAGAGAAAGTGCAGAGAGATCATCACCGGAAAGCACACTGAAGCCTTCGGGGCATTGTTCCAGGATGCGGCTTCCCTGCGCCATGTCACCCGTAGCCTCCTTCACGCCGACGATATTAGGGCAGTCATGCGCCAGGCGGGCCAATGTTGCAGGCGCAAGGCTACAGCCTGTGCGCCCCGGCACATTATAGGGGACAAGAGGGAAATCAACTGCCTGCGCGATAGCTTTGAAATGGAGATATAACCCCTCTTGCGTGGGCTTGTTGTAGTAGGGCGTAATCAGCAGCGCTCCGTCGGCACCGGCTTTCTGCGCAAAACGCGCAAGGCGGATAGCCTCTGTGGTATTATTGGAACCTGCTCCCGCCAGCACGGGGACGCGCCCCTTGGCCTGATCAATACAAATTTCTATAACCCGCTCATGTTCCTCATGAGAGAGTGTGGCGGATTCTCCCGTGGTGCCGCAGGGTACAAGACCATGAATGCCTTCCGTTATCTGTCGCTCAATAAACGCACGATAGCCTTCTTCGTCCAAGGTATTATTCTTGAATGGAGTGACGAGAGCCGTCAAAGCACCTGAAAATTGCATGGGAGACTCCTGCTGTTTTTGGTCAAATTACTTTTCTGTGGGCAAAGGTTGCAACACAGTCCGCGCCCCCAGCCAGTCAAGCATGCTCAAGCGCAGCTGCTGCAGGCGCCCTGCCACCGTACGGATATCATGGGCCGCTGCGCTCGTTGGAGCATAACGCATAAGAGGCTGCTGGCGGCAAACAGCCTCGGTCAATTTTTTATCATTGCGCACATGACCAAGGAATAATGGCTCAATATGCAGGAAATGACGGCAGGCTCCGTGCAATTTTTCAAAAGAAGCCTTGGCTTCTGCAGTAGATGATGCCTGATTAACCAGCACCATAAATTCACGCAACCCATAACGGTTATTGAGTACCTTGATCAGGGCATAACTATCCGTCAGGGAAGTCGGCTCCGGCGTAATGATCACTATACGCACCGACGCTAAAGCAGCAAATGTCTGTACCGTTCCTGAAATGCCGGCCCCGAGATCCATAAATACAAAGTCGTAATTATGTAACACCGGCTCCAGGCGTGAGAGCAGCAAATCACGCATATCCGGCTGCAATTCCGTTAATTCTGGCACACCTGATGCAGCAGGAAGCACGTCAAATCCTTCAGACTTGACCCTGTACAGCACATCATCAATGCTGGCTTCACCCAGCAGGGCTGTCTGGAGGTTGCCCTCAGGAGTTATGCCCAGCAATACGTCCAGATTAGCCAAGCCCAGATCACAGTCCATAAGTAAGGCCTTGAACTCTGCATCGCGCAAAGCACACGCCAGATTGAGTGTCATGTTAGTCTTACCGACGCCGCCCTTGCCGCTCAACAGGGCGACACTCAAAGTTGTGTTCACCATCAGTTGCTCCCAAAAAAGAGGAATCGTTTTTCACTAGAATGCACAAGTGTGTTTCTCTTATCTAATGCATCGCCCCCTGCAATGGAAATATGCCCATTTCTTTGTTCAAGGGCTTCGTGAAGAGCATGCTCGCACTGCTGAAGAAGCATGGGCGGAGAAGATCGTTCATGCGAATCAAAACAGGCAATGCCTACGGCACATACTGGAGGAATGGCATCCCCTCCCTTTGCAGCACAGAGCTTTGCTGCAAGGGCAGAAAACTTTTTTTGCATATCCTCTGCCATGAGACGCGCATGCAGAAGGCCCACACCAGGCAACACCAGCACATAACGTCCCGGCCCCGTATTCCCGAGACTGTCGCACTCTTCCCGACATTGGGCAAGGCAGTTTACCAAACCTGAATCAAGCGCATCTAGGGTTTTGGGGGGAAGCTCGCGGGAAAGAGCATCCCTGCCTTGCAATGTTACCTCCATGATGGCAAGTTCGCCACCGGTTCGTGAGAGACGCAGCAGCTCTCGCTGGATCTGTTCAGAAACCAGTTCATTGAGGAGTATCTGAGCCAAATGTGGTGAGACCCCGGCAGTTTTTCCTGTACTGTCTGCTTCAGAAAACAACGCCGGTCCAACGGGCAATGCACACCAACGGCCTGAGAGATTGTTGCGGTAAAATTCACGCCAATGCCCCAAGTCTACGCCTGGCAACAGGCGCGCCACAAGCACTGCTGCGTCATTTTGGCTCTTTTTTCTCCGTCCTTTTGCTGTGCCACCGTGTATCTGCTGGAAGGCCAGCAGTTCCTCAGCAAGCTCAGTAAACTCAGTGTTGTTGCTCATGACGGTACAAAAGATAATCGTGTTGAAAAACATCAATCTGGCCGTCCAAAACGCCATCGACATCGCTCGATTCCGTTCCTGTTCGATGGTCTTTGACCAGTCGATACGGCTGTAGCGTATAGGTACGAATCTGGCTGCCGAATGCTATAGCATCTTTACCGGCGTATTCAGCCTGCAATTCGGCCTCACGTTTTTGAACTTCCAGATTATACAATCGGGCGCGCAGGACACGCATAGCCGAATCTTTATTGCGGTGCTGGGACCGTTCATTCTGACATTGTACAGAAATACCCGTAGGTAAATGAGTAACACGCACGGCCGAACTCGTCGTATTGACGCCCTGCCCTCCAGGCCCACTTGAGCGGAAGATATCCACACGGATGTCTGATTCCTTAATGTCCAGCTTGATGTCATTACCAGCATCGGGAATAACATCAACGGAAGCAAAGGATGTGTGACGACGCCCAGAAGCATCAAAGGGGGAAATGCGGATGAGGCGGTGGATACCCTTTTCACTTTTCAGAAAACCATACGCATGTGGCCCCGCAATGCGCAGCGTAACGCTTTTGAGACCGGCTTCATCTCCAGGCAGATAATCCAGTTCTTCCGTCACATAGCCACGTCGCAGAGCCCACCGTGTATACATGCGTAACAACATTTCAGCCCAGTCCTGTGACTCTGTGCCACCCGCGCCTGGATGGATTTCAAGAATGGCATCCTGATTATCCTCTTCAGCGGAAAGCAGCATCACAAGTTCCGTCTCATCCAAAAGAGCTTCGAGTTCCCTCATCTGCGCTTCAAGAGACTCTACTGCTTCAGGGTCTTCATTCTCAGCAGCCAGCTCCTGCCACTCTAACATGTCGTCGTGGCAGCCTTTTAGGCGTATGAGCCGCGCCACTTCATCCTCAAGATGCCGTTTTTCTTGAAGAACAGGTGTGAGTGCATCGGGTTTATCCCAGGCACCAGGGCGTGAAAGTTCTTCCTCTATTTCCTGCAGCCGCTGTTTACTGGAAGCGACGTCAAAGACGCCCCCAAAGGGCAGTAAAACGTTGCGTAAGGCTTTGGCAGGCGGGGCGCAGATCAGTAAGTTGGAGCATAAAAAATATGTTTTGGTTAAGGGTGAAGGGCTTGTGTACTACGACGCGAAACCATGAAACAAAGCAGCAAGACAACCAAAAAAGCTGTTGCAAGTAAGGGAAGCCAGGGGGCATACCTGTGGTACAAACTGGATTCGTGTTCCAGCAAGGCGCGCCCCCAGAGGGTTTGCGTGGTAAATTGCGCCCCCTGCAAGACCAAACGCCCCCGTGTATCCACTATGGCAGAGATGCCGGTATTGGTTCCTCGCAGAATCCATCGGTTCTGCTCAATTGCACGCAAGGTTGTTAAATACAGATGCTGGCGTGCCGCTGGTGTATTGCCAAACCACCCGTCATTGCTGATATCCACAAGGATATTGGCCCCGTCCTCCACGCGCTGCTGTGCAAGCCACGGGAATATGCCTTCATAACAAATGAGCACGCCCAGAGCAAGGTTGCCATCTCGCAAAGGAGCGCTGGATTGCCCCTCGCTGTATACCCCTACACCTTGTAGCAGTGCCTCTAGGAACTGCCAGTCAAGCCACTCAGGCAGATATTCTCCAAAAGGGACAAGATGTTCCTTGTCATAGTAGCCTATTGTCGTGCCATCTTTTCCAAGCAAAAAGGCGCGATTGTATATCTTTGACTCCGTATGCGTGGAATTATTTTCCCTCCCGGGAGCACCAAGCAATAACAGGGCATCACTGCGAGCGACCAATGCCCTGATGCGTGGCGTGAGCAAGCGATTATCCTCGAAAAAAAAAGGCATTGCCGTTTCCGGCCAAAGGATAAGTGGATTTTTGTGAGGATGAGTGGCTAACGCCTGCTCGGTGAGTGTCAGGTAAAGATCAACAGTTTGGCGCTGAAATGATGGCACCCACTTTTGATTTTGATCAATATTGCCCTCAACAAACAGTACTTCCAGTGCGTCCGGATTATCAGAATTGCTGGAAACTGGCAGGGCAGAAAGCTGTCGCCATCCATAGCTGAAAAGTCCAATCACCAGGAGGCCTCCGGCTGCCAGCATCATAACACCACGCTGTCTGCCAAGAAAACCGAAGGCACAAAGAAGTATTGCAGTCGTCCAAAGCCCGGCGAGGGCATAACCACCCAGCACATTAGCAAACTGCACCATCACAGGCCATGCGGCAAGTGCCCCTGAGACAGAAAGCCATGGGAAACCAAGAACACACGCTCCGCATTCCTCAAGAAGAAACCAGGCAATTCCCAATAGAATAGCCTGCCCCCAGGCGGGCAGATGACGCCATTGATATGCTGCAGCAGCAAAGATACCACCGGCAAAGGTAACACAGGCAGTAATGAATATGGCGCAGCCCATGGCTGGCAACCAAGGCAGACCGCCCACATTGTGTACAGGCAAGGCCAGCCAGTACAGTGTTGCCAGACCACCGCCCATTGAGCAAAGCCAACCTATGCGCAATGCGGACAGACAGGATAGCGATGTACGCCCTAAAAAGACCAGTCCAAGAGGCCAAAGGAGTATCAACGGTGGCAGATGTATCACATCATTGGCAAAGCCCAGCCACATGCCTGTAAAGACACCAAGGCCCATAAGAATACGATGGAGCATGGCAGGCCCCCAAGTTACACTCGGGAGTATTTTCATGCTCCCGCTGCAGCCTCTTCAGGCAGCAACGTCTCGTGATCTGCTGGTTCCATGCGTAATTTCTGAATGAGCTTGCGATCGGCTTCCAGTACAGTAAATATCCAGCCTTGCAAGGCAAATTGTTCATCCTTTTCAGGCACATGCCCTGCCTCCATACTGAGGTATCCACCAATGGTATCCACTTCATCAGAATTCAGGTTGACACCCAATTCCTTCAGATCTTCCAGCATGGCGCGTCCTGTAAGTTCATAGACACCTTCACCCACAGGACGGATATCCTCTTCACGAGGGGCATCGTGCTCGTCTTCAATATCCCCCACAATTTCCTCAAGCACATCTTCAATAGTGATAAGGCCCGAAGTCCCACCGTATTCGTCCAGTGCTATGGCAATATGCTGCTTGCTGGCACGAAATTCCTGCAAAAGGGTGCGTATAGACTTGGTTTCAGGAACAAAGAAAGGCTCACGCATAACTGAAGCAACAGAAGGAGCATCTCCTTCATGATCCAGCAAGCTACTGAGCACATCTTTAGCGTGAAGGATGCCTACTATGTTATCGCGTGTCTCCTTAAAGACGGGGATACGCGAATGCCCTGAACGTACTATGACGCGAGCGACTTCTTTCAAGGGGATGTCATCGGAAACACAGTCAATGTCAGTGCGAGGGGTCATGGTATCCTGCACCTGCAGTTCGTCAAAACGAAGGATACCAAGCAGCATAGATTCCTCATCAGGCTCCACTTCCCCATCTGCTCTCGCTTCTACAATGGCTTTTTCAAGCGATTCCTGATTGTCGTGCCCAAACAATCTGCATAGGCGCGACCAGATGGTACTGTGCCCTTCTGTGCCGTCGTCCAAAACAACCTCCATTGTTGACAGGGAAAACTATCAGTGTGTTCAGAGGAGCTTACGCTGTTCTCTGTCCACCTGCATAACCCATTGTGTAATAGGTGAAACACCACTATCTTGTTTACTGTGAAACCAGTTAATCTCAGATTTGCCGTGTTCCAGCACAGCCCAGTTTGTAAATTTCATCCCCAGGACCAGGGCCGGAGGATCCTGCTGCTCACGTATGTTCAAGACAGTACATGTGCACCAGAACGTGACCATACGGCCATCCTTGCCCATGTGGTAAACAATTAAGCAAAGCACCTGAGTGCCTTCCTCAAGGTCAACGGGCTTGCAACTTGGATCAGGCATGGGGAATCGCAGTGCCACTCCAGTGCCAGAAATGTCGGAAACCTGAACCGTTTCATTACCCGTGCCATACTTATAGTGCAGCAAAGGTCTGCCAATTTCTGAAGTATCACGTGGAGCTGGTTTGCCCACAGGCAAATCCCACAGGCCAATAACACGCACTGTTTCTTTCGGGGGATTGACGCGAAAGAATTGACGTTTCTGGCCGGCAGTTATGTCTGCAGGAAACTGCAAAGAAATTCGAGATTTTTCGATGTTTCCCTGCACATGCTGAACCGTGGAGGTAAACTTGTAAAAAGCCAGACCGTCGGTTGAACGGATACGGAAATATACTTCCACTTCTTCGCCTGACAACTCGGGAGACACATAAGACAATATCTCCATTTCAAGCGTATCCCCAACAGAAGAAAGCATGCCTGACAGGGCATTATGCTTGGCATCCTTACGTTTGACACTGATATCAAAAAGTTCATTCTGCCCTTGAGCTGTTTCAAGCAGCTCGTGCATGACGGCCAAACGCTGCTGCGCAGCACGTCTGTATTGAAGGCGGTTGCGAAGCAGTAAGGCAATGGCACTTATTGCCGCCAGTAAAATAATGATGGTGATAAGCAGTTGTATATTTGTCATGAGGCTATTATGTGCGTATAATGTTAGCAAGGCTCACAGTAAAGAGACAGTTCCTTTTGCGACATGCTTCTGCGTCTGTAGCAGACCAAGTTTGTGGAGATATATCTCCAGACATGCCAAGGCTGCTGGCGTCACCCCAGAAATACGCCCGGCCTGACCCACAGTAGCCGGACGAACCCGACACAGCTTCTCCACAACTTCATGTGACAGGCCAGCTATATTTGCATAATCAAGGTCCGGGGGCAAGAGCATAGCTTCCAGCTTGGCTGCACGAGCAACCAATTGCCTTTGACGTTCAAGATAGCCAGCGTACTTGATTTCCGTCTGTACGCTTTCAGCCACATGCCCGGCCAGGCTGCGTGCTTCATCGTACATAGCCCCTACAACACCATCAGCACTTTGCAAGAGCTGCCCCAGCTTATCCATACTTATATCAGTTCTACGCAGAGCCTGTGCCAGCGTAAGACCAGTGGGCATGTGCACGCCCTCGGTACTTCCCATTGAGCGAGGGATATGGTGCTTGTTCAAAAAAGCCATAAATTGTGTGGCGGCATCCTGGCGTTTACAAAAAGCATTCCATTGCATATCACCAACAAGGCCTAGTTCACGCCCCAGAGGGGTAAGCCGGGCATCGGCATTATCCTCACGCAACAAAAGACGGTGTTCCGCCCGAGACGTAAACATGCGATATGGTTCCTCGGTGCCCAATGTCACCAAGTCATCCACCAGTACAGCCATATATGCCTGATCGCGCCTTGGGGTAAATGGAGCATTCCCTCGCAACGCACAAGAAATGTTTAGCGCAGCCCATAGGCCTTGCGCTGCCGCCTCCTCATAGCCGGATGTTCCGTTAATCTGCCCGGCCAACCACAGGCCAGGGACAATTTTACTCTCCAGCGTGCTTTGGAGCTGAATGGGATCACTGTAATCGTATTCGATGGCATAGCCAGGGCGTACCATGACTGCATGTTCCAAACCTGGTATGGCGTGCAGCATGGCAAACTGAACGTCAAGCGGAAGGCTGGTCGGTATGCCATTACAATACACCTCGGGGCTGTTCAGCCCTTCGGGTTCCAAAAAGATTTGATGCCGTTCCCTCTGGGGGAAACGGGCAACCTTATCTTCAATGGAAGGACAATAGCGCGCCCCAGTTCCCTGAATGACACCTGTAAACAAAGGTGAGCGGTCAAAGCCACTTCTGATAATGTCATGGACATGTGCGTTGGTCCAGGTGATATGACAGGAAACTTGCGGCAGCTTTGGCCCAGGGCCATGAAAGCTAAACCCCTGTGGAGGTGTATCTCCAGGTTGTTCTTCCAACCGGGAAAAATCAATGGATGACCTGAGCACGCGAGGTGTTGTGCCTGTTTTCAATCGTCCCAGCTGCAGTCCAAGAGAACGAAGACTATCTGAAAGGCCTAAACTTGGACCATCTCCCAAACGTCCACCGGGCATATTTGTCAGCCCCATGTGCATGAGCCCGTTGAGAAATGTCCCAGTGGTAAGCAATATATGACGAGCTGCAAAACGTAAGCCCTGTGCTGTATGCACACCCGCAACACGTCCCTTGCCTGTAATTATTTCCGTGGCAGAATCCTGCCACAGACGCAAGCCAGGCGTCGTGTACAAAGTGGCCTTGAGTGCACGTTGATATGCTTCACGGTCCATCTGGGCACGGGTGGCACGCACAGCCGGCCCCTTACTCATATTCAGAACACGGAACTGTATGCCGGCTGCATCCGCCCACAAGCCCATCATGCCGCCCAGGGCGTCAATTTCACGCACCATGTGCCCTTTGGCAAGACCGCCTATGGCTGGATTACAGGAAAGATACCCAAGCCGGTCCAGGTTGCTGCTGATAAGAAGCACACTGTGCCCCAGTTTTGCAAGAGCCACAGCAGCCTCGCTACCGGCATGGCCCCCACCCACAATAATGCAATCAAAACTGGCGTCAGACATGAGCTTGCATCAAAATATGTGCGAAAACCTGGGCATCCTTGATTGTCGACGTAATGGACGCATGTTCGTTCGGTGCGTGACAGGAATTATCAATACAGCTCCACACGGCTGCCGGAAGCTCTCGTTCGCGCAAAAAGGCGGCGACAGTTGCTCCGCCTATTCCAATGGGGCGTGCTTGAACAGCATAGACATGTGCCACGGCCTCTTGCAACGCCATAACAACAGGATGTGACATGGGTGAGGATGTGGCATTTTGGCGCTGAACAATACTGGTCTCGATATGCACTCCATACTGTTGCTCAATATCTGCTGCCACGACACGCAGCTGCGCCAATACAGCATCAACCGTAACCTGTGGCAACAAGCGACAATCCATATAAAAAATGTCTTCCCCCGGAACAGTATTGATATTTGGGACATTGGCTTCATGCTTACTGGGTACAAAGGTGCTGTATGGTGGATCATACAGGGTATCCCTGGCGTGAAACACAGCATGCAGTTGCTCCTGACACGCCAAAACCATTGCAGATGCCGCCACAAATGCATTACGTCCCTTCTGTGGCGTGGAGGCATGGCACTGTGCGCCTTTCACCACAACTTTTACCCAAAGCTGCCCTTTTTCAGCCAGCTCTATGCTATCGCCGTGCGGCGAACCACCATCGGGCACAATATAGTAGTCATCCGCATGAAATAGCTCAGGAGAAGCAGCAAGAATGTGACGCAGGCCATAAGCACTGCCTGTTTCCTCATCGGCCATAAAAACAAGCCCCAATGACAATGCAGGGGTTATGCCACTTGCGGATAATTCTTCTGCCAGCAGAAGCATGCTAACAATGGCCTGCTGATTGTCTTCCACACCCCTGCCATAGAGGACATCCCCAGTTCGATATACAGTCCATGGGTCGGAAGACCATGCACTGATATCACCTGGGGGAACCACATCAGTGTGAGCAAAAAGCCAAAGAGTACGGCTAGTTGTTCCAGAGAAGCGTGCTATGAGATTGGGACGCACGCCACTTTCCACCCGGGGGTCCGGTGCATCCAGACGCACAAGATCGCTGACACCACACGCCCTCAGACATGCCTCAATAAAGCATGCCTTTTCCATTTCCCCCTGGCCGCCGTTGTCAGGCCCAAGCGCACGGCAGGCAGTCAAGGCTGTCTGTAAAGCGACAACGCGATCTTCGCGCTGGGCCAGACCGCGAAGGAGCATTTCCAATCTAGTCATGGCTAGAAGCAATACAATGCAAAGGCAGAACTTTGGGCTCGTCAGCTTTTCATAGGGGCAACAACCCCCAAAAGGGGAAAGCACAACGGCCCTCCCCTTCCCGTTAACTAACGCCCACCCTTGGCTGCACGCTTGGATGCCTTCAAGGGGTTAACCTTGGCAGCGGTTGTAGCCTGTTCTTTGACATGGGTGGCAAAATTACAGCGACCACTTGTCCATTTTTTTACGGGTGCCGGATAGCTGGAGCAAAACTGCTCTCCCTCAAATTCGCGCACACGATCACAACCAGAACACTGTTCCACCACAGGTGAAAGCAGGAAACCATTGACCATTACGCCATCACTCGTTTTGGTGGCGTTTTCCAAAAGGGCCATTGCAAAACCTCCATGCGCCGAAACGCGTTGGTACTTTAGAAGAAAGCGCATGAATTTATGCGCTGTTACAGTACAAAATCAGAAAGAGTATAAATATTGAGGAACACAGAGAACTGTCAAGTATTTTCTCTCTGACATCTGAATGGCTGCCTTTCCGAGCTGCACTGGCACGTCGGAATGGCAGCCATTCAGTTCTCATACAAACCTACAAACCTATATCTATGCCCAGATAACTAAATCTGTCTCCAGAGGCGTCGACTGCGCAGGATGCACAGGCATCACGCGAACACCATAACGATAATGCCCACTTCTCGAGGGGATATAACTCGCTGAATAGAGAAGTTTCCCAGACTTTGAAACGGTGGAACGTGGTTCCAAACGCAACACATCGGGCTTTCCATCAAAATCACCGTTCAAATGGGCCAGCCCCATCACCAACTGAACCAGCACTTCTTCAGGTTTCATTTCGCCAAGGGAAAGGCGAAGCTGCACGTTGACAGGTTCACCGCACACCATGGTGTTCTCTTCCATGCCACCAACGGAAAGCTCCTCAATCTTGAGGCTCGCAAAACGTGCCGGTAAATCCTTCTGCCAAGACGCCAATGACCGGCACGCTGCCCAGTTGTCTTCCCGCAGCATCGCGCGGCGCTTTCCAGCCGGCAAATAAAAGCCCTGAATGTAGTCAGTGAGCATGCGGTTGCTGCTGTACATAGCAGTCAGGCTTTTTAAGGAGCGTTTAGACATGGCAATCCACGATGCGGGTAAACCGGCATCATTCTGCTCAAAGTACAGCGGAACCACAGCATGTTCCATGAGAGAGTACAAAGATTCCGCATCAGCAAAATCATTTTGCTCTCCGCTCGGCATTTGTGTGGTAACCACTGGACCTATTGTCCAGCCATTTTGACGGTTATAGCCCTCGCACCACCAACCGTCAGAAATACTTAAGTTTACGCCACCATTGACAGGAAGTTTCATGCCACTTGTTCCCGACGCCTCATGTGGACGGCGAGGAGTATTGAGCCATACATCGCATCCTTGCGCCATGATGCGCGAAACGGAAAGGCTGTAGTTTTTAATAAAGAAGATTCGCCCCATAAAACGTGGATCGCGTGCCATACGCAACACGTCCTGAATGAGATCAATTCCCGCCACATCAGCCGGATGCGCCTTGCCAGAAAAGACCAAAATGACCGGACGAGAAGGATTATTGAGAATGCGAGCCAAACGGTCTGGATCTGCAAAAATAAGTGTCGCTCGTTTGTACGGAGCAAAACGTCGGGCAAATCCTATAATCAAAGTATCCGGCCGCAACAGGGCTTCCATGGTCTTACGATTATCGCTCGGCAGGTTGAACGTATGCAGAAATTCTGGAATTTGCCGACGCAGCTCGTCCAGCAATGCCTCTTTTTGATGCATACGCGTCGCCCAGTAAAGATCGTCTGGAATTTGGTCCACTTTTTCCCAGACATCAGAGTCGGGCGAAGCCTGGAGCCAATCTGCCCCAAGATACTGGTCGAGGAGTTCGTGCATCCAACTTCCCACATAGGAAGGAGTATGCACGCCATTAGTCACATGACCAATAGGCGTTTCCAAGGTAGGAAGGCTCTTCCAGAGGTTATTCCACATATGCTGTGAAACGATACCGTGCAAACGGCTTACACCGTTCGCCCAGCATGCGTGGCGCAATGCCAGTACTGTGAGTTCAAAGGCATTGCGATTGCCACCCTCGATTTGCCCCAGCTGAACAAACTGCTGCCACGAAAGGCCTAGCCCAGATGCCACGCCACCAAAATAGCGCTCCACAAGGTCCAGCGAAAAAGCTTCATTGCCCGCAGGCACCGGCGTATGGGTGGTAAACACTGTATTGGCACGTATACGTACTGTTGCCTCGTCATAACTCATACCGGCACGGGTGTACTCCTGAAGCCGCTCCAACACCATAAATGCAGAGTGTCCTTCATTCATATGGTACACACTGGGGGTAATGCCCAGATTGCGGAGCAGCCGTATGCCCCCCATGCCCAACAGGATCTCCTGAAGCAGACGCGTTTCACGTTTGGCTTCATAAAGCTTGTCGGTAATATGCCGGTCTTCTTCAGTATTGCGGCGTGTATCCGTATCCATCAGATAAAGAACAATACGCCCTACCGCCATTTTCCACACACGAGCAAAAAGCGTACGTCCCGGCAGTTCCAGCTGTACATAAACGGGCTGGCCATCTGCATCATAGACCATTGAAACTGGGAGAAGCCCAAAGTTGTTCTCCGGGTAGAGAGAAACCTGACGGCCATCGGTATCAATCTCTTGCTTGAAGTAGCCGTTTTTATAGAGCAGCCCTATGCCCACCAGTGGCAGGCACATATCCGATGAAGACTTGAGATGGTCCCCGGAGAGAACGCCCAACCCGCCGGAATAAATTGGAATAGATTCGTTTAGTCCGTATTCAGTGGAAAAATAAGCAATGGGCGCATCCGGCCCTACACATTCGCTCAAAGAGCGTATGGGCGCGGCCATATATCTGTCAAAATTATCCACCACTTCATGATACAGATTCATGTAAGCTTCATCACGCAGCAGGCTCTTAAAACGACCGGGGTCAGCTTCATCCAGCATCTGCAATGGATTGCGGCATGCCTCCCAGCGCGCTGGATTTAGCCGCATGAAGAGTGCTTTCGCCTTGTCATGCCAACACCACCAGACATTACGTGCAAGATCGCGTAAGCGCGAAAGTTCCTGGGGAACTTCAGCGATCGACATAATGGAACGCAGGAAAGGCGTGGCTGAACGGCTGGCCGAAAGCACACGCATTACTGCATTGTGCGTGGCGTCCGGCTGCACACGCAATCCAGCTTTATTGAGAGCCAGTCGGAATGCCTGACGGTAATTTTCATAAAAAAACCTCCAAGAGGTGCGCTCCGCCAGATAACGCGCCTGGGTCCGCCATTCGGTCAATTCCTCTTGCGGACAGGTTGCCACCTTAAGCAAGTGTTCGTGCAACAGGGTAGCCGTTTGTTCAAAACTTGTGCCACGTCTCGGAATAACTGTAATGCCCGGCTTCGGCTCACCATCACGCAATTCTTCACGTGCCCACATGCCAAAACCCGAAAGGTCTGTCGTCATAGTTGGCACAGACCATGCCGCACTTTCCTGCGGTGTATAGCCCCACGGCTCATACCACGATGGGAAGCAGCCATTATCGCAGGACATAATAATATCTTCATAAGGCATATTGAAGAAGCCATCATTGCCGTCCAGCATAGCCGGAACAAAAATAACTTTCACCCTATTCTCAGGGTAATTGTTAAGACCTAGCCTGCGGCATGTATTGATAATGGGATCTTCCGGCGCATTCCAGGCGTAATGGGTGCAGATAAAAGGTCGTCCATTGTCACTGACATTGGGATCACCGGAAACAGCGGCAGGGTTAACGCCAGTATGGCCACCCATGACAAGGCAGAGAGCCAGCACCGTAGCATCACTTCCTGCCAGGCTTTTTTCCATGCGAGCCAGGGCTTCAAGAAAGAGATCCACGCCTTTATTATGCATTTCATAACGGCCAGAAATAAGAAGGATACGCGTATTATCCGGCAGCTGACAACGCAGGAAACGATTGGCAGCCTCCATGACCTTCTTGCGATGCGTCTCCGGAACAGTACGATCCTGCGAGTAATCGGGAATGGAGCGCATGTCCAAACCATTCGTGGTAATAATGTCTGGTTTGCGCCCCAAAAAGACCGTGGCCTCCTCGCCTGTAATCGTACTCACTGTTGTGAAGACATCAGCCTCTCGTGCAGAAGTGCTCTCCATGGACCACTTGGCCGTAATATTGTGTGCGGCCGCCTCATTGGCGGGGTTAATGCTGTGCATATTTGAATAGATATCACGCCCAGTGCCAGCCATGGCTCGGCCTAGCATGGTAGCATGTGTGGTAAACATGGTGGCCACGTCAGGGGCAACCTTCTTCAAATGCAGCAAACCGGCACCACACATCCATTCATGAAACAATGCGACACTGTGCCCATTCACGGGTTCAACACGAGCCTCGTGGATTGCCGCAATAACCTCTCCACATGCCGTAGAAAACATTACCGGCTCAATATAGTCCCATCCGCCGGAGAGAGAATCCACGCCATAATTTTTCCATAGTTCGTATAGCAGCTGATTACTGTCATAGCGTTTGGCGAAATCCACCAAAATAGCTTTGGGGCGCCCCGGAATATTCCAACGTCCCAGTCGGCATTTGAGATCTTTGGCAGCAAATGCCTGACGCAAGGAATCCCACGCGTGCTCGTCAGTTTCCTCAAAGCCTGCATTCTGTGGCAGGGAGGGACCAAGAACAAAATAATCCTCACCAAATTCGTCCTTGGTTTGCAAGGCTTTGCTGCTGACGACAGTATAGATGCCGCCAACCTTGTTGCAGACCTCCCAGCTAACCTCAAACAGGGTGACAGGGGAATTGTTGAGCTCCATGCTTCCTCCTTGGTGGAAGCGCCTTCGGGGATGCGGTCATTGCCCTAGTGGAAATCCGTTGGCGCGTACGTCGGTGTGGAACCACAACCCACCGGTGGGCAAAACCGGTGAGAAAACAAATCGCATGTGCTACCGGTAAACCCGGCGTAAAACGAAACTCTATTGCTTTCTATAGGGCGGCGTTACAGCGCCGCCCCACGTTACGTCCTAAAAACAGATTTTCCGTCATGCCTGAACGCTAACCTTTGGTGTTGCTTTTGCCTTTTTGGTTGAGGATTTTCTGGATACACTTTTCTTAGGAGCAGCTTCCTCTACAGCCTGAAGACGCAATTCAAAATCGGCCAGCACATTCATAAAGGTAATATAGGCGTCATATGGATTGCCAAAGGGATTGGGCCTGTCCTCCGGACCGTCAGATGAAAACCATTTCGTTGACATATTATGAAAATGGTCAGCAGTCTGCAAACGTTCATAATCGCGCAGAAGTCCTTTATCATCGCAAACACGCACGCGCTGTGCCAACGCATAGAGAGCGTGAATTGCATCTTTCTGCATATCGCTACCAAGCCACGCCGTCAAATCGCTGCCCTGTTCATCCCAGCTCATGAACTGGGGCACATCCACCTTTCCAACTGGCTTATATTTTTTTGTTGCTGTGGACGGTGTGACAAAATGGAAACGCTTATCAGCGAGGATAGCGCCGGGCAATGCCGCAAGAAAGTCAAGTATGCCAGTTTCAGCACGGTGACGCAGCCCAAAGATATGATAGTCATGAAGTATGCTGATAACATCCGCATTGTCTGCCTGTGCATGGCACCATGAAGCAAACTTGTCTGCAGTGAGAGGCCATTGATCCCATGAACGGTCACCAAAACGAACGCCCACATCACGTGACAAATCTATATTGCGTAACAGCAGTGCCATGTTCGGTGCGGTTGCAGGTGTATACACATAATTTGCGCTGCGCCAGCCTAGCACATGCTCTGCGCCTTCAGCCAATACGGTTTTGAACCCAAGCTGCTGCAGGGCCACAGCCAAATCGTTATTATAAATGCAATCCGTGTTTTTGAAAGAAACGGGTTTTTTCCCAAACAACGCCTTTACGCGGGCGCACTGTTCCTTGACCTGGCGATCAAATTCCTCTCGTGAATAAAGGAAAGCTAGTGAATGGGTGTATGTTTCAGCCGTAAACTCCACACGCCCAGTCTCGGCAAGAGCTTGAAAACTCTCAATCACCTCAGGGGCGTATTGCTCAAACATATCCAGTGCCACACCGGAAATGGAGAATGATACGGCAAAATCCTTATACTGCCGCAGACAACGCAATAAGATATCGTTAGCAGGCAAATAGCACTGTCGAGCAGCGCGTATCATCGCATCACCATTGCGATCATCGTCTTCATAAATGGAGTTTTGCCCCATGTCAAAGACTGTGTAACGACGAAAAAGATAAGGTTCATGTATCTTAAAATTCAGGCAAAGTGCGGGCATTAGCGAACTCCTGCAACGTCGCGGTAAATGGTCAGCAGATGCTCTGCGGCATTTCCCCAGCGGATGGATTTCATTTCTTCACGGCAGTTCTTCACCAGCTCAGCAGACAAACAAGGGTAGCGCAACACAGCGCAGATCTTGTCAGCCATATCTCTTGTATCCCAAAAATCGGCCTTGAGTGCATGCTTCAAAACCTCGGATACACCCGATTGGCGTGAAAGAAGAACCGGGACATCATACAGCATGGCTTCCAGTGGCGTGATGCCAAAAGGTTCTGACACAGACGGCATAACGTACAAATCGCTCAAGGCGAACATATGGTCTACTTGTTCGCCCCGCAGGAAGCCGGCAAAATGGAAATGCCGTCCCATACGCAGCTGTCCCACGCGACGGATAAGACCAGGCAACATATCACCACTACCTGCCATAAAGAAGCGCACATTGGACATCTTCTCCAGAACAAGACGGGCAGCCTCCAGAAAATATTCCGGTCCTTTTTGATATGTGACCCGACCCAGGAAAAGCACACGCTTTTCATGACGAATACGCTCAGGAATGTGGTAACTGCGTTCAGCCTCATGTCGGGCTACAGCGTTATATACCACTTTTACCTTTTCCGGAGGCACTCCATAGCGTTCCACTACGGTATTGCGAGTCAAACGGCTGACAGCCACCACCATATCGGCAGCATGCAGGCCAGCTCTTTCAATGCCCGCAACCTGATCATTGATGTTTACACCGCTACGGTCAAATTCTGTCGCATGAATATGGACAACAAGAGGTTTTCCCGTAAGGGCCTTGGCCATAATTGCTGCGGGATACGTCATCCAGTCGTGCGCATGGATGACGTCAAAATTTTCCCGAGTAGCCGTGACAGCAGCCAAGCGACTGTAACGCCACACTTCTGTCATGAGATCTGGACCGTAACCACCATGCAGAGTAAACGTGAAGGATTTATTCCTTGCAAAAAACTGCGACTGCGTCGGACCTGAGACATCACGCAAAAACTGGATGGTCTGGCCATAGCTTTCAGCCGTCATATATGGTGAAAGAGGGCTGTCTACAGGAAGATAGCGAACGCCCTCTTCTTGCCAGAAATCATGACCGGCCTGTACCAAACGATCGGCATCTGCTGAAGTAATCATCGTGCCTGAAGCCGAGCGCATCTGTAGAAAAGTATTCTGATCTCCACCATCTCCAACGCGGGGAAGAACAAAAATGACCTCTACCCCTTTTCTGGACAAAGCGCTTGTCATGCCGAAGCACGCTGTACCTAAACCGCCACTGATATGGGGAGGAAACTCCCAACCGAACATAAGTATACGCATGGGATTCCTCTATTTCTTAGCAGCGGGTTTAGCTGTTGTCATGGCAATGCGGCAAACACCTGCAGTATCGCCTGAGGCAGGATGTGCCATCTCATAGGCCACCTGTGTTTCCCATGCTGAGTATATTTCAGGGGCAACCGCGCTCACCCGTTTAAGCAAACGCAGGCACTCACCAACACTCCATGCCTGGGTAATGCATCCATCAGGTTCGTAGGACGGAGAACCGTCAAAAACTTCAGAGATACCGGCCAATCCAGCTTCAGCCAGGTGTACGCTAAACAGTGGAGTCAAAATTTCCAGCAGATTTTGCACCGCTCCGTCCACATCCCATGCTACACGCAATAAGGCATCCGTGTAATGACCCAACAACCAGGGCCACACTGTACCCTGGTGATATGCTGCGTCACGAGCGGCTGGTGTGCCATGATAACGGCCCCTGTAGGCTGGGTCGTCAGGAGAAAGCGTTCGCAAGCCAAAGGGTGTCAGCAAACGATTCCGTACACATTCAACCACCTGCGCCTGATAATCCTCGGGCAGGATGGCATTGGGCAGAGAAACAGCAAAAATCTGGTTGGGACGGATACTGCGGTCAAGCAGTCCATCCCGCCATACATCACCCAGATAGCCACCCTTTTCTCGCACCCAGAAACGACGCACAAATGTCTTGCGCATATTGGCGAGCAAACGATCTCCGGCTGGTTTCTGTTCCTTAAAAAGCACGGCCAGGCGGTCTGCTAACGCCAATGTATTATACCATAAGGCATTGACTTCCACGGGACAACCATGTCGTGGCGTCACAGGGCGGCCATCAGACTGGGCGTCCATCCAGGTCAGTTGCGTGCGCTCGTCACCCGCATGCAAAAGCCCTTCCTCATCCACGTAGATGCCCATACCAGGCCCCTTGCGATACCCTTCGACAATCGCCTTGAGTGCGGGCCAGGCGTGCTCACGCACCCAGGCAGCCCCCTTGGGCACAGTATCAAGGACTGTCTGCACACAGTATGCATACCACAAGGCAGCGTCTACAGAATTATAGGCATGGTCGCCAGAATCAGAAAACATATTGGGTACAAGCCCATTATGAACATGTTTTCCTACATCGGCCAGCACCTTTAAGCCAAATTCTTCCCGTCCCCCTAAAAAGGCCAGCCCGGGCAAACTGATCAAGGTATCACGCCCCCAGGCATCAAACCAGTGATAGCCAGCAAGTACCGAAGATCGGCCAGAAGTTGTCGAGATGCAGAATTGCCGTCCAGTCTGCTCAAGGTGACCTACTATGCCACCGCCGTTTTTATGTGCCTTGATTCGAGCGCGGCTTTCAGCCTGCCACAGTTTGTCCAAATTTTCATCGCACGGCTCCGTACCGGCAACCACATAAACGCACCCACCCTTAGGTAACGGGGGCAAAGGAATCTCCAGCACGCCCGGCATAAACAGGTCTTCGCTGTAAGGGAAACCGCGCTCCTGCTCCTTAAAATACTCCACATTTCGGCACCACGCGGGGGCTGGCGTAAAAGCGACACCAGGGTGTCCCTTAGGCACACGTCCCACTGTCTGCGCTTGGATATACAGTGGGGGCAAGGCTGCGTACGGGGTAATACCAAAGCCTCCTTCCACAGCTGCTGTTTCTTCACGCAAAGCTGCATTGGCGCACGTCAACGCATGGAAATTGCGAAAAGCAAGCAACGGCCGGATGCGAAGCGTCAGGGGAGGGATAGCAGCAGACCCTTCAACTGCATAGCGCAGCACCAAACGGCTTTTTCCCTGTATAAGAAGTATCTCTCGGCTCAAGCGCACTTCACCCACGCAATAGACGCTCTTGGGCCATTGATCCAAAAGAAATGATTCCAAGTATTCGTGCCCGTGAGGATAGAGCGTGCCAGGATGCTTACGTGCCGATAGAAAAAACTCCCTTCCACCGCCTACTACTGATTCCTCCAAATTGGAAAGAAGCACATGGCGACCGAACGGTGTATTCACAACAAGCAATCCGTGATACTTGCGCGTATTGCAGCACAAAATACTGCTACTTGCGTAATCACCCAACCCATTGGTAAGCAACCATTCCTTACGAAGGGCCCTCCGGGTATTCTGACAAGCCGCCTTGTCGAAACTAAACCTCATACGTTCTCCTTGTCGTACGGGTTGCACGACGGCAGATGCAAAAACAATCAAAAAGAGAAAAGCATTCACCGCCGCGCCGCCACCCGGTCACGGCGGCGGTCGATATTGCGGCAAGGCGAAGAGGAATGCAGCGGCGCAGAGAACGGAAAAAAAACGGCCACCACAAGGAAAGATCAGTTGAAAAATCTGTCTTGCCGTACATAACTACAATTTGTGCAATTATACACAAACACTATTCAAGTGTCGAGAACAAGTGTTTTTGTCCTACGCTCTGCTGTATGTCAAGATTTTAGGCTTCCATTTCCTAAAAAGTATGCTATGTTTTTACCCAATACACATCTGCCTGCTGCTTCTTGCGAACCTCATGCCCCCTTCAGAAAAGTGTTATGCGCTGAAAAAAGAAAGGGCTTTTTCTTTACTGTGTTTTGAGGTACACTTACCAACTCATGCGTCATCTCTGTTTAACTCCAACACCTGGAGGGGAAAATGCATATGCTGGGCCGCTGGTTTGGAATTTTAGCTCTTGCTCTTTTACCTCTCACAGCTTCGGCAGCTGACATAAAAATCGGCCTCATGTGCCCGCTTACCGGGAAATGGGCTTCCGAAGGCCAAGATATGAAAAACATCGTGGCATTGCTCGTTGATGCGACGAATGCCAAAGGTGGCGTTGCGGGTAAAACAGTAACCCTTGTGGTAGAGGATGACGCGGGCGATCCACGCACAGCGGCCCTTGCCGCACAGAAATTAGCTTCTGCCGGTGTCACGGCCGTGATCGGCACCTATGGTTCTGCGGTCACAGAGGCCAGCCAGAATATTCTGGATGAAGCAGAATTAGTACAAATTGGTACTGGTTCCACAAGTGTACGGCTGACTGAAAAGGGATTACAGCGTTTTTTCCGCACATGCCCGCGTGATGATGCCCAAGGAAGGTATGCGGGAAAAACCATTGTTCAAGGCGGATACAAGGCTGTAGCCCTCTTGCATGATAATTCCTCCTACGCCAAAGGATTGGCAGATGAAACCCGTGCTGCACTCGAAAAAGCCGGCACAGCCGTAGTTTTTTTTGACGCATTGACTCCGGGAGAGCGTGATTATACTGCTATTCTAACAAAACTTAAGGCAGCTGCACCAGATTTGATTTTCTTCACTGGCTATTATCCTGAAACGGGAATGCTGCTCAGGCAAAAGAAAGAAATGGGCTGGAATGTTGCCATGATGGGTGGGGATGCTTCCAACCATCAAGATCTGGTCAAAATTGCCGGTCCCGAAGCGGCTGCAGGATATTTCTTCATCAGCCCACCACTTCCCCAAGACATGGATACGCCTGAGGCCAAGGTTTTTCTCAAGGCTTTTAAGGATAAATACCATGCCGTTCCAGTTTCCGTATGGGCAATTCTTGCTGGTGATGCCTTCAAAGCAATTGAAGGGGCGCTGGCTGCAGGGGCCGAAACCCCTGAGGCCATGGCTGCGTGGCTCAAGAATCTCAAAGATATGCCGGGTCTCTCCGGCACACTCGGATTTAATGCAAAAGGGGATCGTGTAGGCGATTTTTACCGTGTTTACTCAGTGAACAATAAAGGTGACTTCGTATTGCAACCACACTAACTCTTGCAGATAACATCGACAGCCAGTTGCTATGGAACAGTTTTTCCAACAACTTCTAAACGGATTAGCCGTGGGCGGCATCTATGCTCTGGTGGCTTTGGGATATACCATGGTCTACGGAGTGATGAAACTTATTAATTTTGCCCACGGAGACATTTTCACCATAGGCGCATATCTTGGATTGTCTCTCCTTGTAAGCTGCAATATTGCCGGGCTGCTTGGTCCTATGGCGGCCGTGCTTTCTGTTTTTGTGATGGTTGCTCTCCTTACGGCATTGGTTGGCTATCTGCTGGAAAGGGTAGCCTATCGCCCCCTACGTAATGCAGGAAGACTTTCAGCAGTGGTATCAGCACTGGGAGCGTCCATTTTTTTCCAAAATGCCGTCATGCTTATTTACGGTGCAAGGTTTTATGTCTATCCTGATTTCTTACGCCCCAACTTTACCGTACACCTATGGGGACTGGACATACCGGGAATACGGCTACTCGTAATAGGTGCCACTGTGGCGCTCATGTTGGCACTCTCAGCATTCATTCAACGCACACGAACTGGTGCTGCTATCCGCGCCGTAGCCATTGATCCGGGAGCTGCCCAACTCATGGGTATTAATGTTGACCGCATTATTTCTCTGGTTTTCCTTATCGGGCCAGGTCTGGGCGGCGCAGCAGGACTCATGGTTGGGATCTATTATGGGCAGATAGATTTCACCATGGGATGGTCTTACGGACTTAAGGCATTCACTGCTGCTATTCTTGGGGGCATTGGCAATATCCCAGGGGCCATGCTCGGGGGATTATTACTAGGTGTTATTGAAGCATTGGCAGCCGGCTATGTGGCAATGGCGTGGAAGGACGCCATTGCCTTCTTTGTGCTCATACTCATTCTTATTATCCGCCCCACAGGCATTCTGGGTGAACGTACGGCGGACAAGCTATGAAACCATTTGATATCAGACAGCTCCTATCTGCCGGCCTAGCCCTGCTGCTTCTAATCTTACCTTTTATTTGCAACGCCTACTGGCTGGATGTATGTGTAAGTATTGGGCTCTATGCATTGCTTGCCCTCTCGCTCAACGTCATTCTGGGACAAGCGGGCATTTTTCATATGGGCCATGCGGCATTTTTTGCCGTAGGCGCATACACCACGGCCATCCTGAATACCAGCTTCCAATGGCCAATACTTTGGACTATGCCTTTGGCAGGCGCTGCTGCAGCCTTTTTTGCCATGATAGTGGCCCGCCCCATTATACATCTTCGGGGCGACTATCTGCTTATCGTTACCATAGGTATTGTTGAAATCGTACGGATCGCCCTTCTTAACGATGTGGGAGGTCTTACTGGAGGATCAAACGGTATCTTTGGCATATCCAGACCAACGATTTTCGGTTTTCGCATTGCCAAGGGCACTCAGTTCTACTATTTGGTCTGGGGAATGGTTGGGGTGAGTCTTCTTCTTTTTCACTCTCTTTGGCACTCTCGTTTCGGCCGTGCCCTTAATTATATCAAGGAAGACGATATTGCTGCAGAAGGTTGTGGCATACATGTGTCGCACTACAAACTGATTGCCTTTGTTCTGGGCGCGTTCTGGGCTGGTATGGCCGGAACTGTTTATGCAGCCAAAATGACCACCATTGCACCAGAATCATTCAATTTCCTAGAATCAGTCATTATTTTTGCCGTTGTCATCCTTTCGGGAGGTAGCCACCTGGGTGTACTCATCAGTGCTTTTCTTTTTATTGGCTTGCCTGAATTACTGCGAGAATTTTCCAACGCACGTATGCTCATTTTCGGTTTTGCCATGATGGCTATGATGATTTGGCGACCTCAGGGCATCCTACCGCCACGGCACAGGCGGTATAATACAGCTGTATCTCTGGCAAAAGGCACTCCTCCGACTGTAGATTTTGCCTCTACATCAAAGGAGGAAACCACATGAGTCTTCTACGTCTGGAAGATGTCAGCAAAATTTTCGGGGGACTTATTGCCGTTAACGATTTATCTTTTACTGTAGAACAAGGCAGCATCGTGGGCCTTATTGGTCCCAATGGTGCCGGCAAAACCACTGTTTTCAACTGCATTACCGGCAACTACACGCCCGAAACCGGAGATATTTTTTTCGACGACCAATCCATTGCCGGTCTGCGGCCACACCGCATTGTTTCACTGGGCATTGCCCGCACATTTCAGAGTATTCGTCTTTTTGGACGCCTCCCGGTACTGGAAAACGCACTTGCAGGGAGACACTGCCGTATGAAGGCAGGCCTTATTGCCTGTATGTTGCACACTGCAGCTCAACGGCGTGAAGAAAAAGAAGCTGTGGCCCGATGTATGGAAGAACTGCGTTTCGTAGGTCTTGCCAAGCATTATGCAGAACCGGCAGGTGGTCTCTCATACGGGAATCAACGTCTTCTCGAAATCGCACGTGCCCTAGCATCTGATCCTCGTCTGCTTATTCTGGACGAACCGGCAGGTGGGATGAATGAGCAGGAAACTGTCGCACTTGTGGAAACCATACAGTCTATCCGGAACAGAGGCATTACTGTCCTTCTGATTGAACATGATATGCGATTAGTCATGAAAATCTGTGAAAAGTTGGTGGTACTGGAACACGGGTCCATGATTGTTCAGGGAAAGCCAGAAGATGTGCAACGTAATCCAGACGTCATTGAGGCCTATCTGGGTGCAGATGACATGAAGTGGTAAAACATGTCCCTTTTGCAACTGTCTCATGTACATGTATGCTATGGCAGCGTTGAAGTACTGCACGGTATCGACCTCAACGTGGAAGAAGGTGAAATTGTCACCATTCTTGGAGCCAATGGCGCAGGCAAGAGCACGACACTCCTTTCCATTAGTGGATTAGTGCGTCCATGTGAAGGTGAGATACTCTTTGACGGACATAATTTGCTACGGATGCCAAGCCACAAAGTGGTAGGGCTTGGCATCGCACAATCGCCAGAAGGACGCCGCGTATTCGGCGTTATGAGTGTGCTGGAAAACCTTCGGTTGGGTGCATTCTGCATTCATGACAGGCCTCGAAGCGAGCGCACTTTGGAATGGATTTTCGATCTCTTTCCTCGACTGCGAGAACGCAAAGAACAACTGGCAGGCACACTTTCCGGAGGGGAACAACAAATGCTGTCCATTGGGAGGGCGCTTATGGCAGAACCACGCCTCCTGCTCCTCGATGAACCATCATTGGGACTGGCCCCACTGCTGGTGCGCTCCATTTTTGACACCATCCGCGCCATCAATGCACGTGGCGTTACTGTACTGCTCGTGGAACAAAATGCTCGTGCGGCATTGCGATTGGCAAGTCGTGGTTATGTATTGGAAGTAGGCCATGTTGTCAGAGAAGATGTTGCCACCACGCTGCTCGCCGACCCAGGTGTACGAAAAGCATATCTAGGAGGTTGAACGCCTACAAACGAGCCCCACTGATAAAATACGACATAACAAACAGCTTGCATGACGATGAACACTTGCAGGAATATATTTTCATACCTAAAATAACATCATTCCTTTGCCAATAGTAACGGCGTATTGGCATATCTAACCTTGCTGTAAGGAACATTCAAACGGTAACGTCGAAGCATTCGGATCGTGAACGTCCCTATTACGCGACGTACGCGGGTGGGCATTACCTAGGAGGAAATATGAAGTATGTGTCGCTACTTTTCTTTTCGCTTGCATTTGTAATGTGGAGTGTAGGAACGCAGGCGAGAGATATTAAGGAAATGTCACAATTCATAAAACAGCCATTGGAAATTAAAGCCGGCTTGTCCGCACGCATGAATGTTGTCTTTCCGCACACAGCACACAGAGGTATCAACTGTATACAGTGTCACCATGAGATAGGGCCTGATGGAAGATATGTATCCTGTACGGAATGCCACAGTAAACCAGGTCCGCGCGAGCGTGACCCCATGAGTATGTTTATGGCCTTCCATGCCAAGGAAAGTGACCGTTCTTGCGTTGGCTGTCACAAACAGATGTTGAACAAAATCCCAGCCAGATACGAAGCCAAGTTTAAGGGCTGCCGTCCGTGCCATATGTCTAACGGGTCGCGCGAAGCCCTTAACGCAGTGACAAAATAATAGTTTCAAAGAGCATGTCATACTCTAAAATAAAATTCAGACATTTTCTAGACTTTGGCATATTCCTTGCTTCTATCATAGTGTGGTGACAAACAAATGACATAAGCTGACTCCCTCCTGAATGCAGACGGCCGCCGGTTGTACCGACGGCCGTCCCGCATATAGAAACCAAGACCATTAGAATAACGTCACTGAATTTCCATGCTCTTAACATCAATTTTTGTCCGCCCCACCAGTTCCTTGTCAACCTCTCCATACAGACGAACAGTCGTCTGTGGCGTAACAGTACGCCCCATGAAAAGTTCATCATCAATTTCTACCACGATTTCACCTGTGGAATCACGAAAAAGATAATGGTCGTGATCTCCCCCTGCACGACTTACAATATGGCCAGTAAGAATAACATGAGTATCATCCCAGGCAGATTTTGCCTGTGCCACTGTTGTCACGCCGGCCTGACCGCCTGGCCCCTGAAAACCACCCGCACCAGGCGGAGCCCCTCCCTGAAAACCGCCTGTGGCAGCCCAACCGGTGGAAACCAGTATCACCACTAATGGCAAAGCCATCAGAATACGCATAAGATCCTCCATTACATGAGAAAACATATCTGTGAGCAGTGTTTATAGGGCTATCGTACTCTATTTTAATAGTCAAATAATCGTTTGTGGAAGAACCTATTTCAAGATAGGACCAGGGTCTCGTTTATTAGCCAGAAAAACCCCAAAAACATTCTTGGCAATGTCCAACCCCACGCAGTATATATCTTCCTTGGACACGGCTCCATTTTTTCTGGTGTAGCACACGTATCACCTGTGGGACTACGATGCCGATAATGAGCTTACAATTCCTAAGGGCCGGGGTCTATGTCATCTATAGACAACACATTTCAGCACCCGCGACATACGGGAAAACCTATTCAGGACACTAGCAATGCAAAAACACGGATTCTCTCTCGTCACTGAACGCCATCTGCATGAAGTCGGAGGTACTGCACGACTCTGGCAGCACGACGTCACGGGGGCACAATTACTCTCCATTTGCAATACAGATGAAAACAAGTGTTTTGGCGTGAGCTTTCGCACTCCCCCCACTGACTCCACGGGCGTAGCCCATATTCTGGAGCATTCCGTACTCTGCGGCTCGACAAAATACCCCGTCAAAGAACCTTTTGTGGAGCTGCTCAAAGGCTCGCTGCAAACTTTTCTCAACGCCTTCACTTTTCCGGACAAAACATGCTATCCTGTGGCCAGCTGTAACCTGCAAGATTTCTATAATCTTATTGATGTCTACACAGATGCGGTATTCCATCCACGCATCTCCGAAGACATTTTTAAGCAGGAAGGCTGGCATGTGGAAGCAGAAACGACCGATGGCCCGTGGTCCTATAAAGGGGTTGTCTACAATGAAATGAAAGGGGTCTACTCTTCACCAGACTCCGTTCTTGCAGAACAAAGCCAGCAGGCACTCTTTCCCGACACGCTGTACAGCCTAGATTCTGGAGGCAACCCGGAATGCATCCCCGACCTCACATATACGGCTTTCCACGAATTTCACAGTCGCTACTACCACCCCAGCAATGCACGATTCTTCTTCTGGGGAGATGATGCAGAGGAGGAACGCCTACGACGGATCACCGAAACGCTTAAAGGATATAGTGCTAAGCCCGTGGATTCCGCAATCCCTCTGCAAAGGCGCCTTGACATGCCTCGGCAGATTGAAATTCCGTACGCTGCAGCAAAAGACGAAAAACGCGCCATGTTCACGGTCAACTGGCTCCTTGGTGAACGGGGAGACGTATATCAGGCTCTGCTCATGGAAATGCTCGAACACATTCTTGAAGGGCTTCCGGGGTCGCCCCTGCATAAGGCACTCATTGAATCTGGCCTTGGTGAAGACACCACGGGGTGTGGTCTGGAGACAGACTTGCGTCAAATGTACTACTCCACCGGACTCAAGGGGGTTGCGCCCGAGAATGTGCAAAAAGCCGCATTGTGCATTTTTGACACCCTGGAGCAGCTCGCGGAAGAAGGCATCCCCTCTGAGGCAGTTGAGGCAGCTTTAAACTCAGTGGAATTTGCCTATCGTGAAAATAACTCTGGCCGCTTCCCTCGTGGACTGGCAGCCATGGTGCAAGCTCTTTCCACCTGGCTATATGACGGCGATCCCCTGGCACCGCTTGCCTGGGAAGCTCCACTCAATGAAATCAAAACACGCGTGGCCGCCGGAGAACTTCTATTCGAACAGGCCATACGCAAGTGGTTTTTGAATAACAACCACCGAGCCACCGTCATTCTGCTCCCGGATACCGCATTAGGTGCAGCACGCGATGCAGCCGAACAAAACAGAGTTAACACTATACAGAACAACTGCGATGCCATAGCACGCACGGCCATGGTTGAGGACACCATCCGTCTGCAAGCCATCCAGACAGAACCAGACAGTCCTGAGGCTCTTGCAACCATACCGCAGCTTGGCCTTAACGATCTGCCCCGCGAGAACACCCCTATTCCCTGCAGTGTAACTGAAACCGTACCAGTCACACTCACGCACGAACTGCCAACACGGGGCATTGCCTATACCACTCTTTTGCTGCCACTGGATAATGTACCAGACAATCTTGTGCCCCTGCTGCCACTTTTTGCCCGTTCCCTCACTGAAACGGGAACTGCGAAGCGAGACTTTACGGCACTGGGCGCCAAGCTTGCTGCAAAAACCGGCGGTCTTTCTGCTGATACTTTGCTGGGCACGATTTACGGAAGTCGTGCTCCACTGACGTGGCTTAGCATCACCGGCAAAGCCGTGTACGACAAGCTGTCCGACCTCATGGCACTCACCCATGAAATTTTGCTGGCCCCCATGACAGATGCATCTATACTGACAGAACGCCTCAGCCAGATGCTTCTGGAAGACAAAGCAAGACTGGAGCACGGCCTACAGGCCGCGGGGCACGCCACGGTAAGTACCCGCTTGCGCGCACATTTCAACGGCGCGGACGCCTTAATCGAACGTACAACTGGCTTGAGCTATCTCGCTAGTGTACGCAACCTGCTGATGCGACTGGAACAGGACGCATCATCCGTCCTGACAGATCTGAAAACTCTGCGAGACTACATCGTTGCAAGCCCTGGCGCTGTCTTTGACTGCGTTGCCGAAGCAGAAGGCCTCGCCATAGCCACGAACCAGGCCAAATATCTGCTGGCCGATTTGCCCAGTGCGCGACAAGGCAGCATCACAGGCCTGGGCACAAGCCCCTTCACTCTGCCTGCTGGAGAGGCATTCATAGCGCCCACACAGATCAATTTTGTGGGCAAAGCTGCAAATCTTTACGACCTAGGATATAGCTATCACGGTTCGGCCAGCGTCATCCTACGTTACCTGCGTATGGGTTATCTGTGGGAGCAAGTACGGGTGCGCGGCGGTGCCTACGGTGCCTTTTGCGCACTGGACAGGCTGGGTGGCACACTGACCTGTGCATCATACCGCGACCCCAACGTTGATAAGACTCTTGACTCCTATGACAGGATGGCCACATTCTTGCATACATTTCACCCAGATACAGCCCAACTCACACAGGCCATTGTGGGCGCTGTGGGTGACCTAGACGCCTATCTCCTGCCCGATGCCAAAGGAGCGCGTTCACTTTCACGCTGGCTCACACATGATACAGACGACAACCGCGCCCGCATGCGGGAAGAAATTCTTGGCACTACACGCGCTCATTTCCAAGAATTTGCCGATGTACTGGCTACGGCCTCCAAGAACGGGGTCGTATGCGTGTTGGGCGGTCCCAAGGCCGAAACTGCCGCCGCAGCGCACGGCTGGACACAGCAATCACTGATATAGCATGGACAAAAGACCGCGGCTTATCCTGGTGCTGGGCATGCACCGCAGTGGCACGAGCGCCTTTGCCCGTGCCCTGCGGGTATTTAGTGTAGCACTAGGGAATAATTTGCTACCAGCACACCCCTGCAATCCAAAGGGCTTTTTTGAAGATGCGCACATTTATGCTTTTAACAAAGCCCTGCTCGCCCACATGGGCCGCAAATGGTACGACCTCCCCCCCCCTCACCGAATGCAACGTATTCTTGCTGCAGGAGAATGGGGCGCCGATGCCTTGACTCTGCTGCGCGAAAAAACAGCACAGCACACACTCTTTGGCCTCAAAGATCCACGCATGAGCGTACTCCTGCCATTTTGGCGACCAGTATTGGCGCACTCCAGGCTATCTGTCCACTGCTGCATCTGTTTGCGTACACCGGAAGGGGTAGCTCGCTCACTGTCTCAACGTGACAATCTGCCACCCGAGACAGCCTATGCACTCTGGAGTGCACATACTCTGGGAGCACTTACAGGCAGTGTCGGGCTGCCATGTCTCTGCATGACCTACGAGGCTCTTCTTCAGCAACCGATTCCACAGCTGGAGAGGCTGGGCTCATTCCTGAAACTCACAGCTATAGCTGCGGAACGACGCTCATTCCTTGAGGAATTTCTGGACTCAGCCCTCTGCCATCATCACCCGACAGACGGTGGCGACCCCACAGACGACGGTCCCTATGCCATTCTGGCCAAAGACATCTATGCCGGTCTATGCGCCAACAATGCAGCCCCACTCACACCAGATGCACCTAATACCATTAGGCTCACTGGACAATGGCTGAACCGCTTTCGACATCTTCCTCCTCCAAAGGAACTGTGCACAAATATAACGAAATAACAGCAATGCTGCCGAAATCCGTACTTGCCGGCCAACTGGCCGCACCGTCATTTGTACTTCCGGCACCAATAGCGGCAAATGCCCAGTTTTTGTCAGAAAAAGTAGACGAAGTAGGGCTCTGTCTTTTTGAAACACAGGCCTGCCTCGCTTATGGACAGGCTGATCTGCCCCTGGCGCTTTCTGACCTGCCCCTGCGTTGGCATGCCCATCTGCCTTTGGATCTTCCCTGGCCTGAACACGTCAGACACACCCCACACCCCGCCCGTACCGCTGCACATACAGCCCTTGCCATTCTGAAAAAAGTAACATTTCTGCGACCACGTTGCGCCGTTCTGCATCCCCCAAATGGCCCCATCGACTGGCAACGCCATCTACTGGCAGATTTCCTCTATTATTGGTATGATGCTATACAACTCCCCCTACTTCTGGAAAACACTGCCCACTGTGACATACTATCTCTGGGCAACTCATTTTTACATGATACAGGAGTTGGCTTATGTCTGGACGTGGGGCATCTCATAGGCTATGCTCAACAACGTTTGTTCACTTCAGATCTGCCCGAGCAAGCCACTCTGCTTCATTGGAGTGCTCCTGGCAATCATGACCGACATCTGCCTCTCACGGCCATGACCGCGTCCCAGCAGCGTACAGCGGTCACACTGGCTGCACGTATACCCCGTACAGCCACGCACATGATTGAAGTGTTCAACTGGAATGGATATCTGGCTTCTCTGCCCTTACTGGAACAACTTGTCGCTGCATGTTCATAACCATTACGCAACAAATGCCGTAGGCAAAAAGACAGACATCATAGCAGGAAAAGTGTCGGATAAAGGGGGAGGCCATGGCTGCCATACCGGAATACCTCGCACGTATGAAACAATGGCGTGCAAGCCTATGCAAGGACGAACGCTGGTGCATACTTATTACTGCAGATCCCGATGCGCTGGCTTCTGCGATGGCCCTCAAACGCATCATGCAGCAAAAAACGCGTTGTGTGGATATTGCGCGCGTCAACGAAGTGACAAGACCTGACAATCTGGCAATGATCCGCTATCTGAATATTCCAGTCAAGCCATGGCAACCAGAGAAAGTCTCTGCCTACACACGCTTTGCCCTGGTTGATTCCCAGCCACAGCACAACAAAGCCTTTCAAGGGTTGCACTTTGACTGCGTTATCGATCACCATCCCATTCTTCAAACCATGGAGGAAGGGATGAACGCGGAAAAAGATGTTGCCTTTTATGATGTCCGTCCAGGGGTAGGAGCCACCAGCACCATGATGACCCGCTACCTTCAGGCTCTGCGCCTGCGACCGGGGCCACGTCTCGCCACAGCTCTGCTCTACGGCATAAGAACCGATACGGGCACTTTTGAGCGTTCCGGCAGCGAGGATGACTTTCGCGCCTACCAATGGCTTTCACGCCATGCCGATACCAGCCTCATGCGACGCATTACCCGTAGTGAATATCTGCGCGGTTGGCTGCCTCTCTTTGCCCGTGCCTTTCGCTCACTGGCTGACTGCCGAGGGGGAGGAGCACACGTTTCTCTCAACGAGGTGGACAGTGCCGACCTACTTGTAGCTGTAGCAGACTTTTTCACCAAGGTTCACGGGCTCAAATGGATTGCCGTCAGTGGCATTGTGGGGAAGACCGTAGTTGTTATCTTTCGTTGTGACGGCAGCCGTGACATCGGCCGCCTTGCCGACGCGTGCTTCTACGATGTGGGTGAAGCCGGGGGACACCGCAATCTGGCCAGAGCAGAATTCCCCCTCAGTGCTGTACCAGGAGGCGTCAAGCCAGGAGAATTCATCAGAAAACGCCTAGAAACTCGCAAGCTACGCCCTCGTACTCCTGCAAAAGCTCCCGTCCTTGCAAAGTCATAACCATGGACTGAGTTTTTTTGCACAATCTTCTCAAAAATGCATTTTATCTGTTGACAACTTTCTACCCGCTGCGTAAAAGAACAAAAAAAATTGGGATAGCATTTGTATATGTCACGTTGTTTTTCAAACTGCAGCATTTCTTTGTACGCCACCAGCTTTACCAGCTGGCAGTATTGTTTTGCGTATTTTAGTGGTGCCTGTGGTCGAGAACTGTGCTGACAGCAAATGGATGTAGTTCAAGGGCCGCAGGCAAATCCGCCGGCGGCCCTTTTTTTATGGCTCACCGGCAGGTCTTCGACCCCGTATAGGCAAGTAACCGCAATTTAGAGGAGTGCCCCATGTACCTTGGTAAAAAAATCCGTATGGAACGCATTATAAACCGTGAAGACGGCCGCACCATCATTGTCCCCATGGATCACGGAGTCACTATGGGCCTGGTTGACGGTCTTATGGATATGCGCGAAACCGTTAATGACATGGCCCAAGGTGGAGCGGATGCCGTGCTCATGCACAAGGGGCTTGTACGCTGCGGCCACCGAAACGCCGGCAACGATGTCGGCCTGATCATACACCTTTCGGCTTCAACTGCCCTCACCCCTAACGGCAACACCAAGACACTGGTGGGAACAGTGGAAGAAGCCCTCCGTCACGGTGCAGACTGCGTTTCCGTACACGTTAACCTAGGCGACCCTGACGAACGACTCATGCTGGCTGATCTTGGACGCATAGCAGCCTCCTGTGACGACTGGGGAGTACCACTACTGGCTATGATGTACGCACGTGGCCCACAGGTAAAAGACGGCTATTCGCGAGACGCTGTAGCCCACTGCGCACGCGTCGGGATGGAACTTGGGGCAGACATAGTCAAGGTTTCATATACTGGCGACCCGGAGAGTTTCGCAGATGTAACGGCCTGCTGTTGTGTACCGGTGGTCATTGCGGGCGGACCGCGTATGGATTCTACCCGTGATATTTTGCAAATGGTCTACGATTCCTTACAGGCTGGCGGTGCAGGCATCTCCATTGGGCGTAATGTATTCCAGCATCCCCACCGAGTGACTCTGGTCAAGGCCTTGCGTGCCATCGTGCATGGCAATGCCACTGTGGATGAAGCTTTGAGCATTGTGGGAGAATAGCCTCATGCCGCGCATTTATTTCAACTGTGTACCTTTTGACAAAAACGCTGTGACCTTGGCCCTAGAGTCAGGGGTAGATGGCGTTATTGTGCCGCGTGAGCACCTTAAGCAGGTATCCGGGCTCTCACGCTGCAAAGTACTGGCCGCGGAAGACATTGTCTACATGGAGCTACATGCCAAGAACGACGAAACCGCCGTGCTGGATCGTTTACATAATGGTGAAAACATAGTGTTGGCGCGTGGCTGGGAAGTCATTCCTGTAGAAAATTTGCTGGCGCAGAGCGACAAGGTGATGGCTGAAGCCGGCTCTCTTGATGAAGCCCGACTTGCCGCCGGCATTCTGGAACGCGGCGTGGCAGGTATTGTTGTGGATAGCGCTGCTGTGACTGATCTCAAGCAAATTATAGCACAGTGCAAAGTGGCACAGGCACATGAGACGCTTGTGCCTGCAGTAATTACCCGTGTGGAATCTGTAGGACTGGGACATCGTGTCTGCGCCGACACTCTCTCCATACTGCACAGGGGGCAAGGTATGCTGGTGGGCAATTCTAGCGCCTTCACCTTTCTGGTACATGCAGAAACTGAGCACAATGAATATGTTGCTGCACGCCCTTTCCGTATCAATGCCGGATCCGTGCATGCCTATGTGCGTTTGCCCGGTGACAGAACAACCTACCTCGGCGAATTTATGGCCGGTCAGGAAGTGCTTATTGTTGATGCCGATGGCAATAGCAGCATCGCCACGCTGGGGCGCGTCAAAATTGAGGTGCGCCCCATGCTCCACATTGAGGCACAAGTGGAAACAGAGGCAGGTCTTAAAACGGGTGCCGTCTTTCTGCAAAATGCCGAAACCATCCGCCTGACCGCCCCTGGTGGCGAACCGGTGAGTGTTGTGTCCTTGAAGCCCGGTGATACAGTGCTCTGTCGCCTAGATGAGGCCGGACGGCATTTCGGCATGCGTATCAAGGAAGACATTCGGGAGCAGTAACATGAAAGACGCAACAAGGGCACCAACAGCGGCTACTGTACAACATTCCAGTAATGCACGCCTAACCGCCATTCGTGCTGAAATCGACGCCGCTGATACAGAATTGCTCGCCATACTCAACCGCCGAGCAAGCCTGAGCCTGGAAGTGGGACGCATTAAAGCTGGAGCACCGGGCATAATCTTCAAACCCCTGCGCGAAAAGGAGGTACTGGATAATCTTGTGACAAGAAACTCTGGACCTCTGCCCGAAGAGCATCTGCGTGCCATCTGGCGTGAAATACTCTCATCTTCCCGTGCTCTTCAACGACCGCAAAATGTTGCTTATCTCGGCCCAGAGGGAACGTTCTCTTATTTTGCTGGCGTTGAATATCTTGGCCATGCCGCCCACTTTCGCCCTTGCAATGACATCGCCCAGATATTTGAGGAAGTGGCCGGAAGGCAATGTGAGCTAGGCGTCGTGCCACTGGAAAATTCCCTCCAGGGCACAGTTGGTGTAAGCTTTGATCTTTTTCTCAAACACGATGTCTATATTCAGGCTGAACTTTTTTCGCGCATATCACATTGCCTGTTAAGCAACGCACCATCGCTTGCCCAAGTACACACGGTATACTCTCATCCACAACCACTTGCCCAGTGCGGCGGGTGGTTGCGGACACATTTACCCGGTGCGGTGCTCGTTCCCGTGGAATCCACTGCGGCCGCAGCCCAACGCGCATCCAGTCAGGAGAATGCTGCTGCCATTGGACACAGCAAACTTTCCAATATCGCCGGCATTGCCATACTTGCCCGTCGCATAGAAGACGAGCCAGGCAACTGGACTCGCTTTGTAGTTATCGGCCCGGGAGATTCTCGCAGTGCCAGAGCCGCTGGTCCCCAGTCCGCGCCCAATCCGGGTCATACAGGTGCAGACAAAACGTCTTTGTTATTCACTACTGCTGACAAGGCAGGCGCTCTCTCCCGTGTGCTCGACCTGCTGGCCGAAAACAACATAAATATGCGCAAACTTGAATCGCGCCCCATGCGCGGTCAATGCTGGAAATATGTCTTTTTTGCGGATGTAGAAAGCGATTTAGAAGACAGTCGTTATGATCTCCTGATGGAAGAACTGCGTGAAGTTTGTACGAGCTTTCGCATTCTGGGCAGCTATCCCACAGGGCCACAACTTGACAGACTGGATCAGCAAGACTCAGAGGGCAATGACGCATGAAGCATACTATGATTTCCGATGCTGTGCGCGAAAAGGCTATTGTAATGGCCCCAGCCTCCAAGTCCATTTCGCACCGATATCTTCTTGGCGCCGCCCTGGCAAAGGGGATTTCCACGGTCCACCATACACTGGAAAGCCTTGATCTGGAATGTACGCGTACTGTGCTCAGTTCTGCCGGGGCTTGCATGGAACCACTGGCGGAAAGCTCACCTGAATCCGGTGCGTGGCGTATCACCGGTATGGATGGCAAACTGCGAGGGGGCACCGAACTGACCCCTCTGTCTTGTGACGTGGGAGAATCAGGTACCACCTGCCGTCTGCTCACCGCTGTACTTGCTGCTGGGGAAGGAGTGTTTCGCATACATGGGAAAGGGCGTATGCACGACCGCCCCATAGGAGATCTGCTTGATGCTCTGTCGGACCTTGGCACAACGACCACATGCGAAGGAAAACCCGGCTGTCCTCCATTACTTCTGCATGCTAGGGGACTGAACCCCTCACGCTGTAACGGTGAAGTAACCATTGGCATGGACATATCCAGCCAGTATTTCTCCGGCCTGCTACTGGCAGCACCATTGGCCTGCTCGCCCCTCACACTCGTATTGGGCGGCACAAGAGCTGTTTCCTGGCCCTATGTGGGGCTTACCCTACAATGCCTCACCGATTTTGGTATTGGCTTTGATATTGACATACGACCACACCAAGAAGCCCTTTGGAAAACTCTAACGCCTGGCGCCTGGAGACAACTCAAAGATGCCAGCCCCGGCTGTCTACGTGTACGACTACGCCCCAGTACATACCAAGCTGGCAATTATACAGTAGAAGGAGACTGGTCCGGTGCCTCATATCTGCTGGCCGCAGGAGCCCTTGGGCAGAGGCCTGTCAGCGTGCGTGGATTGCAGCCCGATTCTCTGCAAGGAGACCGTGCTATTCTGGATATTTTACAAAAAATGGGGGCAAATGTTGACGTTCAGGCCGACACCATCACTGTTTATCCATCAACACTACATGGAGTAGCCTTAGATATGGGAGCATGCCCGGATCTCGTACCCACAGTGGCTGTGCTGGCTGCGTATGCACACGGCTCAACCCATATCAACAATGTGGCTCATTTGCGCTACAAAGAATCGGATCGCATCGAAGCTCCTGCAACTGAACTGGCCAAGGCCGGAGTGACAGTAAGCCGCCTTGATGATGGCTTACTAATCAATGGACTGGCAGGACACGGCAATGGCAAATCAGACCATCCCATACTGCCAGACGATGTAGATTTGTGCACACACAACGATCACCGAATCGCCATGTCACTGGCGCTGCTTGACCTGCGGCAGCCCGGTCTTTCTGTTCGGGAACGGCTGGACAATGCCGCCGTTGTCGGCAAATCCTTTCCGCATTTCTGGAAAGTCTGGGAGCAACTGACATGAGCATACAAGAGTCTTTACCAAGAAAAACCGTCATTGTTGGAGGAAATGGACGCATGGGCAGCATGTTGTATACCCATGCTCGAAGTAAGGGACTTGCTGTCGTAAGTATTGATCAGCCCCTCACGCCCCAAACACTGACACCGGCATGTGACGAAGCTCATCTTGCCCTCATGTGTGTACCTGCTGCGGTGCTTCAGGAAGCAACAGCCAAAATCTGCAGTTTTTTACCTCCCACAGCAGTTCTGGCAGACATCACATCGGTAAAAGAGATTCCACTGCGGCAAATGGAAGCGCTTTGGCCCGGCCCTGTTGTGGGCACACACCCCCTGTTTGGCCCCAAACAAGAGCCGCTGGCAAATCAGCCAGTGACCATAGTTCCCGGGAAAAAAGCAAAGGCAGCTCATATAGCTCTAGTATCATCATTTTTTACCACACTAGGATGTCGTGTCTTCACCTCCAGTGCTGAAGCTCATGACAAAGCTATGGCCGCCATACAGAACATGAACTTTATCACCAGTCTGGCTTATTTTGCCTTGTTGGCCGGTCATAGGGAACTTCTCCCCTTTCTTACCCCATCATTCCGCCGCCGTCTTGACGCAGCCCAAAAAATGTTAACGGAAGATGCACACATGTTCGCCGGACTATTTGAGGCCAATCCATACAGCGCAAAAGCCGTACGCCAGTACCGCCACATGCTTGGTCTGGCCGCAGCAGGAGACATAGACTTACTCTGTCAGCGAGCCCGTTGGTGGTGGGACGAAGCCAATATCAAGATGTAGAATAACGCTTGGCATTATAAGCATATCTATATACGCTTCAACTATAAGCCTGTGTATCACAACCAGTTAGAGGGCATGATTATTGCAAAACATTCCGCAGGCGCACTGCCGCGTCAAAAAAACAACAGCGGAAGCACATGTTCGGAAAGCAGCAAGATCCTAGCAAGACGGAAAAAGCCACTCCAAAGCGAATTAACAAACAACGCCAGGAAGGCAACGTCCCCAAGTCTGCAGAGTTGGGCAAGGCTGTCAGTTTACTGACCGGCACTGCTGTTCTTTATGCTTGGATTGGTCCCATGAGCGAGGATATCAAGCTGATTTTCCGCCACTTTCTTAACCATTCCTGGGAATTTGATCCCAACCCGCAGAATGTCTACACGTTAAGCATCAATCTAACATGGGAACTCTGCCGCATTATCATGCCCATATTGCTGACATTGGCGTTCATGGGTTGGTTAGCGCAACGTTTACAGGTGGGCAAGCTGTGGACGACCAAAGTCTTCAAACCAAAGTTACAGCGTTTTAACCTCATTAATGGCATCAAGCGAATGATGTTCTCGCCGCAAACAGTGCTGCGCATTCTCAAAAGTCTGCTCTTTTCTATCATTCTTGCTGCCATCCCTGGCTGGTTCATATATCAGCAGCATCAAAACTTTCTTCCTATGTACTACGCTACCACCGAAGGCGTAGCCATATATATGCTACAGATGGCTTTTAGACTGGTCAGCTATGCCCTCATGCCTCTCTTGGCCATTGCCGTCTTTGACGTATGGCAATCACGCTATGCCTATAACGAAGGCATGAAGATGACCAAGCAGGAAGTCAAAGATGAGCAAAAGAATGCCGAAGGTGATCCCGTTATAAAGGGCCAACAAAAGCAGAAGATGATGCAAATCATGTCAAAGCGCATGCTTGCCGATGTGCCCAAGGCGGACGTGGTGATCACCAACCCGACGCATATTGCCGTAGCCCTGCGCTACAATGCTTCTGAGGCTCCGGCTCCTGTCGTTCTGGCAAAGGGGGCAGATCACCTTGCTGAAAAGATCAAGGAAGTTGCTCGCGAAAATCGCGTACCAATCCGTGAAAATGTACCTCTGGCACGGGCCCTGTATAAGTCTACAGAAGTGGGTGACATGATCCCCGAAGAACTGTACAAAGCAGTTGCCGCCGTACTAGCCAGTATTTGGAAGCTCAAGCCCAAGGTCAACGTATCGCACGGATAAACGATAGAGAACGCGAAGTTTACCCTCCGCCGCCTTTCCACGGCACGAAGAAGAACAAGTGAGGTGTCACTATAATGGCAGGCGCAGTACTACCCAAATTGGACTATGCCCGTTTTGCCAAACACGGCGATGCCTTTCTGGCTGCAGGCGTAGTCACCATTCTGTTTGTCATGCTGGTGCCTCTGCCAACTTTCTTTATGGACACCATGCTCTGTGTGAGCATCTCCATTTCTCTCATGGTGCTTATCACCACCATGTTCATGACTTCTCCGCTTGAGTTCACCATTTTCCCATCGTTGCTACTGGTAACGACTCTACTACGCCTCGCCCTCAATGTGGCTTCTACACGACTTATCCTGCTCAATGGCAGCGCCGGACCCAGTGCAGCTGGCGATGTTATCATGGCCTTCGGTCAATTTGTTGTTGGCGGAAGCTATGTTGTGGGCGGCGTTATATTTATGATTCTGTTCATTCTCAACAAGGTTGTTATCACGGCTGGCACAACGCGTATTGCAGAAGTGGCAGCCCGATTTACCCTGGACGCCATGCCTGGCAAACAAATGGCTATTGAGGCGGACCTCAATGCAGGTCTTATTGATGAAGATGAAGCCAATGCCCGCCGTGCTGGTCTTCGCAAGGAAGCTGACTTTTATGGAGCCATGGATGGTGCCTGTAAGTTCGTTTCAGGCGACGTTAACGCCGGTATGTTTATCACACTTGTCAATCTTGTTGGTGGTATTATCATCGGCGTCGTGCAGAAGGATATGGACTGGAACTCAGCCCTGACCACGTATTCGCTGCTAACCATTGGCGATGGCTTGGTCTCCACAATTCCCTCCATCATCGTCTCTACTGGTACCGGTCTGCTGGTTTCCCGTGCTGCCGCCGAAGCCAAGATGGGTGAAGAATTTCTGGCACAGCTCACCTTCAACACCCGTGCCTTACGCATGGTATCAGCTGTGCTGCTGCTCTTTGCCATGGTGCCAGGCCTGCCCACCATTCCATTTCTGTTGCTTGCCACAGCCATTTTCATTGCTTCTCGTCTGACGGCCAAAAATGACGAAGAAGGTGCTGGCGACGGCAAGGGGGGAACATCTGCCAAAAAGGGCGGCGGCAAGACTTCCTCGGGCACAGCAGACAGCCCGGAGGAAGTTCAGGCTCTGTTACCCCTGGATACATTAGAGTTGGAGGTCGGTTATGGTCTCATTCCTCTGGTGGATGAAGAACAGAGCGGCAACCTGTTAGCCCGCATCCGTTCAATACGCCGGCAGTTTGCCCTTGATATGGGTGTTGTCATCCCATCCCTGCATCTACGCGATAATTTGCAGCTTAAGCCAGGGCAATATTCTTTGCTCATCAAGGGCAATCAAGTAGCCTCTGCAGAAATTTTGGTGGATCATTTTCTGGCGATGGATCCCGGTAATGTAACCACCAGAATCAACGGTATTGAAACTCGGGAACCGGCCTTCAACCTGCCGGCGCTGTGGATACCGGACAGCCAGCGCGAGGAAGCCATGCTGGCAGGCTATACAGTAGTTGATCCGGCGACGGTTATCGCCACACATTTGACAGAAGTGTTTAAGCGCCATTTGGCAGATTTTCTGGACAGACAGGCCGTTCAGGGCCTGCTGGACACTCTTGGCAAGCACTCTCCCAAGGCCGTGGAAGATCTGGTACCCGGTGTGCTGCCGCTTGGAACCGTACAAAAGGTCCTACAAATACTGGTACGTGAAAATGTTGGCATTCGCGACATGCTGACCATCGTGGAAACCTTGGGAGACTATGGTCCACAGGTCAAGAACCCGGAAACGCTTGCCGAGTATGTACGCGAAAAACTGGCACGTTCCATAGTACGCCCCTATCTGGATAGCCAGGGGACGCTTCCAGTGCTAACACTTGCCCCCGACGCGGAACGTATGGTGCAGGAGGGTATACGTCAGGCTGATAACGGCGTGACGTTCCTGTCACTTAACCCTGCTGCTGCCCAGCGTCTGGTGAACAATCTCAGCAAGGCAGTGGATAACGCAGTTAATACCGACGGGCAGCCCGTGCTGCTGGTCATGCCGCTTATCCGGCCACACCTCGCTCAAATCATCACAAGATTCTTACCCACGGTACCCGTCATCTCCCAAGCAGAAATCCCCCCTGATATTCGTTTACAATCCGTTGGTGTTGTTTCCTCCGCCTAGCAAAAATCCCCGTCAGGTATCTGACGGGGATTTTTGTATAATGAATTGTCTCAATGGCATTATGTGGACACAACGATTCATGAATAACCAAAGTTGGCCCTTATTTTGCATAAACCACAATACGTCGTCATATTAACGACAACGTCGTAACACGCAGTATATGCAACTTGCCAAAGGATTAGACTATGCAGGTCAAGACGTTCGCCGGAGCATCTTCCCAGGAGATACTGGCCAGAATTAAGGCCGAAATGGGGCCTGATGCCGTAATTCTGGGCAATCGCACCTACCGCAGAAACGGCGAAGTTTGCCATGAGATTACCGCCGGTCTCGAGCGTTCAGGAGGGGAGGTTACTGCCCCCACAGGGACATCACCAGCCGGCTGGGGAGAATGGCATAAGGAATGGATGCAAATCAAGGATCAGCTTTTTGCCCTGATGAAGCCTGCCATTCAGTTGGAACGCCTTACACCTCGTCAACGTGTAGCTCTGGAATATCTGCAACGCGAAGGTGTTTCTGATGCTGTGGCCGTAGGGCTATATCAACGGCTATTAAGTGAACCGGGTTCTTCTGTACTGGAATGTCTCAGTGGCATGGTGCCTGTTAAGGCCTGGGGTTTGGAAAACTGGTCCCAGCGCATTCATTTGATGGTAGGCCCCTTTGGCTTCGGCAAAACCACCACAGCACTACGCTTCGCGCTTCAAATGCGTCGTAACAATCCAGAATCACGCATTGCCTTTATAAATTCGGACTGTCTGCGTGGTAATGGCAGGCTGGTATTACGGCACTGGGCAGAACTTTCCAACTTTATCTATATGGAAGCACCAGACAAGACCGCCATGAAGCAAGCTCTTGAAGCCACCAACGAGGCTGATGCGGTATTCGTGGATGTGCCTGGTTTAAGCCGTGAAGACACCATTGATCAGTGGCGCACATCCATGGGTTTGGAAACAGTGGATTTTGCCACACACCTGATGCTTTCACCATTTTTTGATACGCTACAGATGCAAGCCTTTTTGCAAAGGTATAAAACAGAAGGTTCAGGGTCCATCGTCTGGACCAAGCTGGACGAAGCCCTCAGCTTCGGCAGCATTGTCAATGTGGCCTGCGCCTCCGGGCTGCCTGTTTCTGCACTTTCATATGGCGCAGAACTTAAGGAAAGTCTTGCTCCGGCCACTGAGCCGCTGGTATGGCGCCTTATTTTCAAAAGGCAACTTCCTGGTCAAACGGCTTAAGGCTTCTGACAAAAACATTGGAGAGATAGATGAGCGGCGCATTCCCCCTGGTATTTTCCGTCACTTCTGGCAAGGGCGGCGTAGGCAAGACGAATATTTCTGTCAACCTTGCTATCAGCCTAGCAAAGCTCGGCAAGCATGTTGTGCTGCTGGACGCCGACCTCGGTCTTGCCAACGTAGATGTGATACTTGGCCTCACACCACAGAAAAACATTTTCCACCTTTTTCACGAAGGGGCCACATTAAACGATATTCTCTTCCCCACGCCATACGGCTTCTCTATTCTTCCGGCATCATCGGGAATGAGTGAAATGCTCACCCTATCCACCGGACAGAAACTCGAGTTACTTGAAGCCGTAGACGAAATGGAAGATGACTTAGACTACCTTATTGTTGATACCGGTGCAGGCATCAGTGACAATGTACTTTATTTCAACATGGCTGCACAGGAACGTCTGGTAATACTTACTCCTGAACCGACATCACTGACGGATGCTTATGCCCTCATCAAGGTACTCAAGACAAATCACGGGGTGGAACGCTTCAAAGTTTGCATCAACATGGCGCCGGACCTGAAAACCGCTAAAGAAATGTTCCTCCGTCTTCACCAGGCCTGCGATCATTTTTTGAGTGGAATCTCTCTAGAACTGGTTGGTGTTGTCCCCCGGGATACGAATGTTCGCAAAGCCGTTGTTCAACAGCAACCCTTCTGCATCAGCACTCAAGGGCCGGCATCACGGGCTGTACAGACTCTTGCGAAAACCATCACGGGTTGGGAAGTACCAGAAAACCTGGACGGCAATATTAAGTTTTTCTGGAAAAAGCTTCTCTTTCGATAATTTTTAGATAGGCGTGTTTGGAATGGCAATACAAAACCCATTCTAGTAAAGCTAATCTGTTGGGATAGTTGAAACCATAACTGATAACCTTAACGTGGATAAACGCGTCGTTTCTTGGGCCGGCGGGCATAAGGACGTTACGCATAACCGGCACCATAGTGCCATGGGGTGGAAGAGGCAGATCCGAAGGAAGACATTATGAAGACCGGCACAGCGCAAGCACACGCTCCATGCCCCTGGGAAGCCCTTGAAACTGGGGCAACCTCCTGGGAAAATTTCTCCCCAGCGGAACAGGAAGCAGTGGTGAGACATTATGCTCCTAAGATCCGCTTTCTGGCTCTACGACTGAAGGCAAAGCTGCCCCGCAGTGTAGAAATTGGCGAACTTATCAGCTCCGGCACTTTGGGACTCATGGAAGCCCTCGGCAAATTTCGACCACAACTGGGTATACGTTTTGAGACGTATGCTGAAAGCCGTATCAAGGGCGCCATGCTGGATGATTTGCGCAGGCTTGACTGGTTTCCACGTTCCTTGCGCCAACGAGTGAGAATACTAGACGATGCCATCCGTAAAGTAGAACACGAGCACGGACGCCAGGCCACCGAAGAAGAACTGCAACGAATTACAGGCTTGGAACTACGTGAAATTCGTCAAGGTCTTGAAGCTCTGCAAAACCAGCTTTGGGTTTCCTTGGATGCCATTCAAGACACGCTTTCCAGTGATGTTCCAGATGGCGGCGGTGAGCCATATCGTGATACAGCCATGCAAGAGCTTGTCGAGCGTATTGCCCCGCTTATTGACAGCTTGACGCCAAGAGAAAAATTGGTACTGTCCCTTTATTATACTGATGAATTGAACATGCGAGAAACAGCCGAAGTAATGGGTATCACCGAAGGGCGCGTTTCACAGTTGCACTCGCAAGCCTTGAGCCGCCTCCGTAAGGAATTTATGAATCAATACGGTGAAGGTTCTGAACTATAACACTGGAACTTGCGTTGTATAACAACCGCTTGTGACAACCTTTCATTGCCAGAAGGAGTCTTCCATGCCATACAATCCCAATATGCGAGTTCTTATTGTTGACGATTTCTCTACCATGCGCCGCATCGTACGCAATATTTTACGACAACTGGGCTTTCAAAATGTTGTTGAAGCCGATGATGGCACCACTGCATGGGAAACACTGAACAGAGAAAAAATTGACTTTATCGTTTCCGACTGGAACATGCCACAGATGACTGGTATTGAGCTATTACGCAAAGTACGAGCCAGCGAACAGTTTGCGAACATTCCTTTTTTGATGGTTACGGCCGAGGCACAGCAGGAGAATATCATCGAGGCGGTGCAGGCCAAGGTCTCCAACTATATTGTTAAACCCTTCACAGCCGACACGCTCAAACAGAAAATTGATAAAATTTTTCCTTAGCAACAATCTCTAAGGCTGTGGCAGGGATCTTGTAACACGTATAGCCCCATAACCAGCTGGCACAGCCTCATACCGACGCACTTAATGTCGGAACGTTGTGTTTCCCTTTGGATGTGTGGATTGTCCATACATCTCGGAAGGAGGGGATTAGGCTGTGGCTGAAAAGCAGACAAATATAGAAGATATTCCAAAGGAGGAAGTATCTGTTGCTGTTGGCGGACAGGACGCTGTTCGCAAGGTTGAACTGGATCTAGATGACGCTCCCTTTCTTAAAGAAGATGCCCCCCCAGTTCCCGCTGAAAAAACCAGTGAGAATCTGCCCGACGAAGGAGCTCCAAGCTCTGGTGACGCTTCTGATACAAAGGGGAAAAAAAAGAAGATACTACTTTTTGCCGCCATTGGTTTGGTTGTGCTTCTTGTGGCTGCAACGGCAGTGTGGTGGTTTGTGTTGCGCACGCCTCCTCCGCCACCGCCACCTCCAGACGAACCCATACAACCTGATGTCATTGTCGTGCCAAGTGCTCCTTCAACTCCCACGGCTCCCACAGAATCCGTAAAGGAACTGGCTGCTTTTGTGATACCACGCAATACCCCTCAAGGAACACGTTTTCTTGTCTGCAAATTTTCTTCATTGAGCACCAATCCGGCTATTGATGCAGAAATTGACCATAAACTCATTCCCATTCGGGATGCACTGTATTATTATTTAAGCAGCAAAACCGACGATTTTTTACTCGATGCTGCCAACGCCGCCAAAGTCAAGCATGACCTAACAGGTGTATTGAACGACTATATCACGCAGGGAAAGGTTGAGGATGTTCTGTTTGAGAGCTATTTAAACGAATAGATAGCCATTAGGCAAACGCGAGGGTAAAGGGAGGCCACCATGAGCATTGACGCCACCATGGCCGTACTGTATGCCCAAACCGGCATGGCTACATCCATGGCTAATGCCGCCGTCGTAGCCCCACAAGCTTCAGCTGCGATGTCACGTATGCTGGCTGCTGAAATGGCAAGGCAAGAACAGCATCACATAACCAAGTCTGAAGACAGTAACAAAATGTCGCTCACTCCTGATGCTGAGCAGCATAATGCTCCTCAATTTGGTAGCCGTCGACGCCGTCGAACTCCACCGACGACCGAAGAAGATGATACACCAATAGCTTCCCCCCTGCTGGGGAATTTATTGAACATGAAGGTATGAACGACTCCCTGCTCTTTTTATCAGTCGGAATCTTTTCGCTTTTTGAGCTCGCAATTCTCTGCGGTGTATTGCTTTTTTATGTACGATTACGCCGCTCCGAAACTCTTCTCAATACATTACAGGACAATCAAAGTAGCCTGCTCAAGCGTATTGAAATGAATGCTCAACTGGAACGCGAAATCGTGGCAACCTTTGCGCAAAGGCAAGCTGAATTGCGTAATCTTGATGAAAAACTGGAAGAAAAAGCACAGGAATTACGTCGTTTGCTGGAACAGGCTGAAGGAATCACCAGGTCCCCACAATTTTTGCGAGAGCTGATACTCAATGGCCGCCGCAAGGGGCTCAGTAGCCGTCAGATTGCTAAAAATGCTGGACTTAGTGTTGACGAAGTCGACCTGATATTGGCACAGTCCACGGAATGACATATATTACAACGATTCTCGCAGTACCAGTACTGTAAGCTAGAAGTCCAGTTTGAACTGCATACCTACCCCCAAAGAAGATTTGGGCTGTCTATCATCAGCATACGGGATTTCACGTTCTTCATTTTTGAGAATCAACTCTGGTCCGACCTTAATACTCAAATCGTCATCTGTCTGTACATCCGCGTAAGCTCCCACAACATGGCGTCTTTCCATGGATAAATTTTCGTCTGGTGGAACATCGGGTTGCGGTCCCACATCCTTATGCCAGGAAGAAGTTTCCTGCCGGACGCTTATAATGTCTCCCACAGCTTTATTGCGTTTATCAGCAACATCAAGAGCTGAATTGATACCTGATGCAGTATTCACACTCTTATTGTTTGCCTCACTGTATGAGTTTTCCACTGCGCGATGCTGTAACGTTTCCATAGGCATTCCATTGCGCCATGCTGCTCTACTATCGTCACCACGGCTAAATGCCCAACTGTTCGCATGTACGCCCCTGATTTGTGAGGATTGAGCCCGATGGCTTGGTATTTGGTGATGCTCTGCTGTAGAAAAAGACGCAGGCTCTTGCAATGCAGCCATGTGTTGCTCACTGGAAGACGTCGACATCGGGTTTGCCTTCCTATCCTGCTTTGCCCAAAATGGCTGTTCTATAGGCATACAAGCACACATCGACAAAGAAATCAGCAAAATGAGAAAGAAAAGCAATAAGGTTGAAACCGAACGCATAAATGTTTCTTACGTACAAAAAAAGCCCCTGTAAAGTATGCAGACATGCGCTCATGCGAATGCAATAACCATATAAACAAAGGGGGGCTTTCAGCCCCCCCACATAGCGATCATTTCCAAATGGCACATCAATTAAACGTGCCCGTTTTATCCGTGGTGACATCGTGTAACAGTTTTTCCTTGTCAATCAAGGGGATAGTCGGACTTGCCCCTGTATCACGCCAGCCACCACCTAAAGCCATACATACACTGACCACACTGTTCAAGCGGTTCTGCAGAGCGGTTGCCAACTGCAACTCTGCAGCAAAGAGCTGCCTTTCAGAATCAAGTACTGTGAGATAATCCGTATACCCATTATCATACTGCAGCCGGGCGATGTCGCTTGAACGTCGCAGACTCTCCACCTGCACCTGCATACTGCGTACAACACTATCCGCCTCACGTTGGGCCGTAAGTGAGTTGCGTATATCCTCAAAAGCACTCTGAACTGTCTTGCGATAAACAGCAATAGCAGCCTTTTTCTGAGCCTCGGCATCCTTAAGATTATACCAGTTACGTCCAAAATCAAGAATAGGCACAGTACCACTGGCACCATAATTCCACGTTCCAGAAGCACTGGTAAACAGGCTACCCACCGAAGTAGCCAATGTACCAAGCGAGCCTGTCAGAGAAATGGATGGGAAAAACTGAGCCCGCGCCACTCCGATATTGGCATTGTAGGCCATAATACTGAACTCAGCAGCGCGGATGTCAGGCCTACGAAACAATAGCTCTGAAGGCAAACCTTCAGGCAACACAGGAGGCGCTGGCAAAGATGCTATACCCTTTCCCCTCGCCATGCCACGCTCGATGATGTCACGCGGGGACCGCCCTAGCAATACGGCAAGAGACGCCTCTGCCCTATCCACATTGATGGTACTGGTATGCACTTGGGCACGGGCTGTTTCTACTTCGGCCCTTGCTCGTTGCCAGTCCAGTTCGGTAATATCTCCCTGCTTATAGCGAGCCGTATAAATACGGAAAGACTCCTCACGGGATTTTAAAGTACGCCGGGCTGTATCCAACTGCATATCCAACGCAAGCAAGGCAAAGTACGCCTGGGCCGTCTGTCCGGCAACAGAAAGGCGCAGGGCCTCATGGCCTATCACAGTCCCCATGAGGATGTCACTGAGCATGGTGTACTGATTACGCAGTTTACCCCAAAAATCCAATTCCCAAGAGGCACTTAAGGCCCCCTGGTAGATAGAAGGAGCCCGTGCCAGACCGCTCACATCATACGGCGCAGTAAGATTAGGTGCACGTTCAGAAGAACTTTCGGATCTTGCGGATGCACTACCGTTTATCAAAGGGGCTAACGCAGCTGTACCCACTCCAGCCTTGGCTGCTGCCGACTCGATTTTGGCCATGGATTCTGCAAGGTCTTGATTGTTCTTCAGGGCTTCTTCAACCAATGCAGTAAGCACGGGGTCATTGAAACGATTCCACCAATCCGTATCAAGTGGGGCAGGCCCCATGTCAACGCTACGCCACTGTTTAGGCAAATCTATCTCAGGACGTTCATAACGCGGCGCCAGCGAACAAGCAGACAGGAGCCCTATCAGCAGCGTCACAACCCCAAGAACAACAATAGAACCGGACGGCTTGCAGCAACTCATATCTCCTCCTGTTCATCCGCAAGAAAATCTTTACCAGCATTGGGGTCACTCTTGCCTTGAAGCTTGAGCGAAATGGTCATAATCATCTTGAAGAAAAAAGGTACAAATAGCGTGGCAATACAGGTGGCAGCCAACATACCACCGATAACCGCCGTGCCAATAGCATGCCGGCTGTTGGCACCTGCTCCCGAGCTGATGGCAAGAGGCAGCACACCAAGAATAAAGGCAAGACTTGTCATAACAATAGGCCTAAAGCGCAAACGAGATGCTCGCATGGCAGCAGCGTCCAGGCTACGACCACCCCGCCAGGATTCTACGGCGAATTCCACAATGAGAATCGCATTCTTTGACGCTAAACCAATAAGAGTAACAAGTGCCACTTGAAAATAGACGTCATTGGACAGGTCGCGCAGCCATGTGGCAGCAAAGGCTCCAAACACACCGAAAGGCACAGCCGTGAGCACGGCCAGGGGCAGTGACCAGGACTCATACTGCGCTGCCAAAATGAGAAAGACCATAACTATAGCCAGCACAAAGATCATCAGAGTATCTGCACTAGCCAGCTTTTCCTGCAATGATGAGCCCACCCAGCCAAGGGCATAGTCTGTTGGCAGAACAGCGCTGGCAGCTGCCTCCATTTGTTTGAGGGTATCACCGGAGGCAAAGCCTGGCGTGGGGGTACCCATGATGTGCGCCGCAGGAAAGGCATTGTAACGCTCCACAACTTGTGGGGCAGTACGCCGCTCCAAGGTCATAACTGCCGTAAGAGGCACCATATCGCCATGGCCATTCTTAACATAAATATCTCTTAGAGATTCCGGCAAAATGCGATAGTCTGCCTCAGCCTGCATGCGCACCTGGAAAGTTCTGCCTAAGTAGTTGAAATCGTTCACATATGTTTGGCCGAAGGCCGCACCCATAGCAGTATAAACATCAGCTATATTAATGCCCATGTCCTTACAGCGCTCACGGTCCAGGTTGGCATAAAGCTGAGGTGCGCCCGTAGTAAAAAGATTGCGCACCATGCCAATGGCTGGATACTTCGGAGTGCCATCCTGGTTACGTGAAGTTGCCTCTGCCACCACGGCATTGGCATATTTTTCCAGATCATAGAGAGTACCATCACCACGCATCTGGATAAAGCCCTCAAAGCCGCCCGTTGTACTCATTCCCTGAATGGGGGGTGGAGAAAAAGAGAGAACAAAGGCTTCAGGCTGCATGGCACTGATGGCCATAGTCTTTGCAGTCACATCCACATCCGACTGACCGGGTTCGGTACGTTCTCCCCATGGCTTCAACGAAGTAAAGAACGTAGCGTAGTTACTCTTTATGGAAATGGAAGTGATGTCTAGGCCATCAATGACGGCCACATCCTTGACCCCGGGCAAGGTTAAAGAATAGTCAGTAATAACCTTACCTACAGCCTTGGTACGTGGAATAGAAGCCCCGTCTCCCAATATTGCCATACCAATGGTATAGCCCTGATCTTCATTGGGCACTAGGCCTGTTGGAACACGTTCCATTATAAAAACTATGCCACCTACCATACAGGCAAAAAACACCATAGCCCTCAAAGCTGAATTCTTGATGAATCGCACAGCTCGCAGATAGGCGTGGGTTATACGCCCGAACATATAATTGAAGTAAATAAAAAATTTAGGCGGTACGTAGTCATGGTGATGGGGCTTAAGCAACAAAGCACAGAGAGCCGGGGTAAGCGTCAGTGCAACGATACCCGAGAGCACCACAGAAACGGATATCGTAATAGCAAACTGCTTATACATCTGGCCTGCAAGGCCTCCCATGAACGACACAGGAATGAACACCGCGCAAAGCACCAGCACAATGGCAATAACCGGCGCCGTCACCTCGTTCATGGCCTTGGCTGTGGCCTCCTTGGGCGGTAAATGTTCGGAGCTCATGATACGTTCTACGTTCTCCAGCACCACGATAGCGTCGTCCACCACGATGCCAATGGCCAAAACCAGACCAAAGAGTGTCAGCGTATTGATGGAATACCCCAAGGCGTACATACCCGCAAAAGTTCCAATGATCGATACCGGCACAGCAATACAGGGGATCAGGGTGGCACGCCAGTTCTGTAAAAAAACAAAGACCACAATGAACACAAGCATCATGGCCTCAATGAGAGTGTGAATGACCTCGTTGATGGACTCCATTACAAAATCGTTGGTATCTACCACCAGCTGGAACGTCATGCCATCAGGCATTGTTTTGGCGATTTCGTTGAGTCGTTGGGACACACGGTTACCCGTTTCAATTGCATTGGCACCAGGCAAAAGATACACGGCACCCATGCGGGCAATATTTCCGTTAAACGTTGATTCCACAGAGTAGTCTTTGCCACCCATTTCAATACGGGCCACATCCTTGAGACGCAGTATGGCGCTATCTTCTCCCATGCGCACGATGATATTGCCAAACTCCTCCGGCGTAAGCAGACGCCCCTGTGTATCTATCTGCCAGGAGAGCTGCGCTTCATCACCCACCGGATTATCACCAAGACGCCCCGGGGCGAACTGGGAATTCTGCTCGCGTATGGCCTGAGCAATCTCCGAAGGAGTAAGCCCAAACTTGGCGAGTTTGTCTGGTTTAAGCCAGATACGCATGGAATAGTCCATCTGGCCGAAAACACTGCAATCGCCAACACCGGGGACGCGCTTAAGTTCATCCACCACGTTCACATTCATCCAGTTGTGGATGTACACGGCATCATAACGGCCCTCAGGGGACATAAAAGCAAATGCCTGCAGCATAGCCGGGGACCGTTTAACAACGGTAATACCCTGTCTGCGTACATCCTCCGGCAAAAGTGTCTGAGCCAAATTCACTTTGTTGTTGACATTAACCAAGGCCATGTCTGGGTTAGTGCCCAGGGAAAAGTAGACGTTAATGCTGCCTGAACCAGACCCCGAAGACGCCGTGGAGTTCATGTAGAGCATATTCTCCACGCCGTTAATGTTTACCTCCAACGGTGCCAGCACGGTAGAAGCAATAGTTTCTGCCGAGGCACCGGGATAATATGCACTAACATTGACCGTAGGCGGTACGAGATCAGGGTATTGGGCGATGGGCAGAGCCACCAGAGCCAGGACACCCACCAGGGTGATGACAATGGAAATGACGGCCGAAAAAATGGGTCGCCGCAGGAAAAAATTGGGTTTAGTTGAAGCGGCCATGTGATATCCCTATTCCTTAGTCGCTTCAGAAGTTTTTTTATCTGCATTCTGTGCAGACTTGGCTGCCTGTTTCTTGGCAAGCTCATCCATACTAGGTTGTATGCTCACCGGCATTCCAGGTCGAGCCTTGACCAGTCCTTCCAGGACAATACGCTCACCACCCTTGAGACCGGAATCAACCAAATATTTGTCTCCCACCGTCTCACTCACTACAATGGGTATGATGTAGACTTTGTTGTCCTTGTCCACCCCCATGACCATGGGACCCTGCTGGGTTATCATGACACACTTTTGAGGAATGAGAATGGCATTGACAAGGACATCGCCATCCATAAATAGTCGTACATACTGGCCTGGCATTATCTGACCAGTGCTGTTGTCAAATACAGCGCGTGCCTTGATAACCCCTGTAGTGGGTTGCACCTGGCTGTCAATAAAAGTCACTTTGCCTTCTCCCTGGTACATACTACCGTCCAGCAGGCGCAATCGGGCCTTGTAGGTTCCCCCTTCAGGGAACCGAAGGCGCCCTGCCGCTTCAAGCTGCTGTCGCCGCATACGCTCGGGCGCGGCAATGGAAAAATCAATATGCATGGGATCAGTCTGGTTAACATACGTCAACAACGAATTGTTGCTCACCAGATTGCCAACAGTGAAATTTTCCTTACTGCTGTAGCCGGAAACTGGAGAAACTACCTGGCAGTAATCCAAATTAATCTTCGCTGTACGCAAGGCAGCTCGTGAGCTGTCATATGCTGCGCGAGCACTGTCGCGTTCTTTCTGCGAAACTGCGTTTTTCTCATACAGAGGACGGACGCGATGCCACTCGCGTTCTGCATTGTTAAACTGGGCCTGTGCCTGCTGTACCTGAGCCTCATAGGTATCGCGCTCGATTTCAAAAAGAACCTGGCCTTCCTTTACAAAATCACCTTCAGTATACAAACGTCTTTCAATAATGCCTTGAACACGTGCACGCACTTCCACGGACCGGGAGCCAGAGGCCTGAGCCTGAAAAGCAGCTGGCCAGGGAGTATCAGCGGCCTTTACTTCTATAACTGATACGGGTAACGCCATGTTGGGCGTTGGTTTTTTTTCGCTCTTGCAAGCTACGATGCTGAAACACAGTCCCAGCGCCCCCAAATAGATCACTAGATGTCTCATTGTCATGCTGTACTCCGAAGAGGCGAATTCGCTGAGCCAAACTGCAAGTGAAACGTGCACCGCTCACGCTCCGCCTAAAAAACACAGATTGCTATAAAAGGCAATGGCACCAGAACTGCAAAAGCGCTCTTGTTTACGCAAGAAATTATCAGTGATTACAAATAGTTGACTTATCGTATTAAAATACATATAACATATTGTATTCATTAAAACAAATTATTATTCATCTTTTTCATGTAAATGTTGCAGCACTTCCTTTGCCTTGGCGCAAGCACTGTTCAAAAAAACCGTCCACCAGACGGCATCCTTTAACAACTCTACACGACGGAAACGGTGCTGGTCATTATCTGCCCGCATAACCGTGGTGTCCAGAACCTTTGTCTGACCACCTTCATCCAGAAATGTTATGCGCAGTCCGATACGCCGCAACGCTCTCAATTCAGCGGGAGAATATTGCGCCGCCACACGCGAGGCCACATCCGTCGCCACCTGTGCGCTAGGCTTTTGCCGGGAGTACGCCCCAAGATTTTTGACGCTAAAATCAACGATAAGATCTGTTTTTACAACATTGGCAAGATTGATCCGGCTACGATTAATGGCTTTACCCTTACGCAAAACTTTGTAGTAAAATGCTCCACGTTCTTCAGATGCTGCCAAAATCACTGCCATATCACTTGCAGAATGAAAGACACCGATGTTAGCCGTGGCACCTGATTCAGAAACAATATCAGCTTTTTCTTCGGCAATGCGACGCGTTAGCCGTCTCGAACGTCGGCGTGCGTCCAGAAAAATGCCAATAAACGCAGCTACCAAGGCCACGATAATGGTTGTATTTATCATGATTCCATCCCCGGTGTATATCAAATATCAAACCGCAAACGCATCAATGTTCCAGCACGTGCCGCTAGAAGTTCTGCAACCACGGCAACAGCAATTTGTTGTGGTCCCTGTGCCCCGATGCGTAAGCCCATAGGGCAACACACTGCAGCTAGTTCCGCATCAGGAACGCCAGCAGTGCGCAGTTCAGCGTAAACCTGTTCGCGTTTATTTCTATCTCCCAGCAAGCCAATGTACTGGGCATGGCTTGTCAAGGACTGTGCCAGGGTATTACGGTCAGAGCTGAGATCTTCTGTAAAAATGGCTACATAATGTCTACAACCGATACCACAGGCCTTCACAAGATTTTCGAAACCAGGCAGAACCACGCACTGGCGTGCCATGGGGAAACGCTCGGTATTGGCATAATCTTCAGTCTCATCAACCACATCCACTACAAATCCGCAGGCATGAGCCAAGCGGGCCACCTCCACTGATATCTGACCGCCACCGCAAAGCAAAAGCACTGGTGACGCTTCTGGCAATTCCGATGCAGAATCAACAGAGACAGTTTTTAAAGAAATATCATCAGACGGTTGAAGATCTGCTCCTGTTTCAAACAAATCAGGCATTATCGCTCTCCTTAACATAGCCGCACCCTTTGACAGGGCACACTATCCGTATACCTTCACGCCCTTTCTTTTCCACAAGATAAGGGGAAGCGCAGCGAGGGCATGATTCGGGCACTGGTTTATCCCAAAGAGCGAAATCACATTGGGGGTATTGGTCACAGGAATAAAAAATCTTGCCACGCTTGGTACTCTTTTCAACCAATGTTCCCTTCTCACAACGCGGACAAGGTACCCCTGTAGAAAATGGAGCAGCATACTTACATTCAGGATATCCCGTGCAGGCAATGAAGCTGCTGCCTGTACGGGATTTCTTAATGACCAAATCTTTACCGCACTGTGGACACTGTCCAACCTTTTCGTATTGGGGTTTTTCTGGCATGGACAAAACCACATTACCGTCTTCCGCACGTTCAAAATCACTGGTAAAACGGCATTCCGGATAGCCAGAGCACGCCAAAAAAGAGCCTGCCTTGCCAAACTTTATAAGTAACGGCTTTCCACAGTCAGGACAAAGAATATTTGCGGGTAATCCACCCTTGAGGCTCTTCATGTTTTTGGTTGCAGCAAGCAGGGTTGGGTTGAAGTCCTCGGCAAAATGTCGCAGCAGATCAACCCATTTCTCATGCCCCTCGGCCACCTGATCGAGATTCTCCTCCATCTGGGCAGTAAATCCCACATCCATCAGTCGAGGGAAATGTTCTAACAGTTGTCGACAAACCACACGTCCCAAATCTGTAGGAACAAAATGTCGCTCCTGCAAACGCACATACTCACGATCCTGCAGCGTTGATATGATAGCCGCATAAGTAGAGGGACGGCCAATCCCCAATTCCTCCAGTTCGCGTACAAGCCCTGCCTCGCTGTAACGTGCCGGAGGTTGGGTAAACTTCTGCTCTTTCTCCACTTTCTCTGGCTGAAGGATCTGCCCTTCCACCAGCGGTGGCAACTGGGCATCATCTTCATCGCGGCCACGTGGCATGACAGTCAGGAAGCCAGGAAAGAGCAAGCGTTCGCCTTTGCCTTTCCAAAGCGTTGAGCCGCATGCCACGGAAACTGTGGTATCGTGAAAACGTGCACTCGCCATCTGTGAAGCCACAAACCGTGACCAGATAAGCCTATAGATATTATACTGCTCTGGCGACAGGTGGGGCTTGACATCGTCTGGCGTGATAGTCACATCAACAGGGCGAACAGCTTCGTGGGCGTCCTGCGCGCCACCTCGCGCTTTGTATATGCGCTCCTTCTGAGGTAAAAACTCTTTGCCATACGTCGTTTCAATATAATCCCTGGCTGCGGCACGGGCTTCATCAGCAATGCGGGTGGAATCTGTACGCATATATGTGATGAGTGCTGTTAATCCCCTGTCTCCCAACTCAACGCCCTCATATAGACGCTGGGCAATACTCATTGTCCGCTTGGCCGTGTAGGAAAGCCTTTGATTGGCTGTTTGTTGTAACGTAGATGTAATGAATGGCGGTAGGGGGGCACGTTCGCGTTCTTTTTCCTCCACATGTTCCACCACAAAGGATTTACCCTTGATGGATTTTTCCACAGCGCTTGCCTGTTCTGCATTGCCGATAATGGCCTTTTTGCCGTCCACCCGCACCAATTCGACCTTAACGGCTGGTGGCATCTCTGCCCGCAACAGGGCATGGAACAGCCAGTATTCCTCCGGCGTAAAAGCTTCGCGTGCATTCTCACGTTCCACAATAAGACGCAGAGCAACAGATTGTACCCGTCCTGCGGAAATACCACGTTTGATAGTTTTCCAAAGCAGAGGAGAGATTTTATACCCCACAAGGCGATCCAACACACGACGGGCTTGCTGGGCGTCAAACAGGTGGGCATTGAGTTCACGTGGATGGGCAAGAGCTTCCTTTACTGCTCTGGACGTAATCTCATTAAACTGAATGCGCTTGATATCCTTAGCTTTGTCACGGATAAGCTCTGCCACATGCCAGGCAATAGCCTCGCCCTCACGATCCGGATCCGGTGCCAAAAAAACGGTATCGGCTTTGGCCGCTGCTGCACGCAGGTCGTTGACCACATTCTTTTTGTTCTCGATTATTTCATAATGTGGCGTAAAGTTATTCTCTTCATCCACCCCCAGAGAACTGGCCGGCAAATCACGCACATGTCCAACGCTAGCCTGAACCATGTACTGCGGTCCCAAAAATTTCTTAATGGTCTTAACCTTGGCCGGTGACTCAACAATAATAAGCTGCTTGCCCATTCCTTCCTCAATGATTGCAGATAATTTCCCATACCGAAAAGCTTTGGACACAAAGATTTCACCCTCTAAATTGGATAACAGAGGTCTCATGCGACTTAGCTACAACGGCATAGATAATCAATAGCGTCAAGAACAAAGTATTTGTCAAGCCCTGCCCGGCTGGACAGAGGCATAAATCTGCGATAATACCTACTAAAGATAGTAAAATATACTTATCTCCAACTTTTGTGAGGACTCTATGACGACGTTCCGTTGTCTGGTGTTTTTGCTATGTATTTGCATCTCTCTGCTGCCCGCTTGCGTACGTCAAAAATCTTCTGCGGTTGATACGGAAATACTGCGTCAAGGGCAACTGAACGCCCCGCAGCGAGATGTGAACATTGCTCCTTTAGTTTATGTCAATGTACGTGACAATACCAATCGTCGCGCTACATCTCTGCGCTCCCAGACTGAAGCCGGTCTTGATCGCATGGGGTATACTATAGTGCATACTCCCAGCGAGGCAGGTTATATTCTCCAGATTGTAGTGTTAGCTGCCGGAATCACTTCTCAAGAAAAGGCCCGAGCCGTTATCAACAGTGGATATGGCTCGCCTTCGGTACTTTCCGGTGAAGGGGGTACTGCTCTCGTGGCAGATGTACTCCTGGTGCAGCGGCAGGTACCAAGCTCTAAAAGGCCCAGCAGGGTTAAGCTAAAAAATATTTCCAGACGAAATGCCGTTGCTAATAGCCAGATGCGTATAGGGTTGCTTATTCACAAAGAAGTCAATCTTGAAGAAGGACTTACCTCTTTTATGATGGAAACCCTAGCCAAGGAGCTGGCAGACGCTCTTCGCAAGGCCGATGGAGAAACAACTTCAAAAGATGCACAACGTCCATAGACGTATTGCCTCATGTATGGGTTCTATACAGGAACAGTACTCCCCCACTATGCTGCAAACAAATCGTCATTTTTTCGACACAACCTTCAATCTACAATCATAATCTACTGAATTTATACAATTATTTACTTCTGGCATCCGAGTTGCTTTATCCTGACTGCGGAAGTACTTGCTCCGCAGGAGGAAACTATGGCACTTTCCAACTTTCTTATTCATCCGCCGTCTGAATCGTCGAAGGCACATAACAGCGCTATTCGCCGTTCAAATGCTGCGCAAAATGCTTCTCCATTGGCCTTTGCCAATCTTATGAACGGCTCCAAGGGATCCCTGGAAAATGCTGATTCCACCGGACAACGCAATACGGCTACCCCCATGGCTCTCAATAGCCAAAGAAATTTTGTACTGGCCGGTCGCTCTCCCAGCGACCTCATGCGGGCACAAGTCTTCACCAAGGCTGAGGCCGACATGCGTCAAAATAAGGCTATTGAAGGTCTCATGCAAAGCATGACCGGCAACGGCTCAACACTGGATCTAGCCCGCAGCATGGGAGCAGCGAGACATCTTGGCTCCATTACGGGAGCCTTTGACAATCGCCTTCGTGGACTGAACATGGGAGATTTCGTCCACTCCCGCAACAATAGCGTCAGAAATAGTGTATCCAGCTCCCGCACCAAGCCTTCCCATCAGGTTGAAGACATAGGCCTTGGACAGCTTTCCGCACGTTTTGAATCTGGCAGCGATGGCGTTGCTGCAGTAGGCTATGACCGCAATGGCGGCACGTCGTATGGCAAGTACCAAGTTTCATCTCGGGCAGGCAGCCTGACGGATTTTCTGAAATTTTTGGATACAGAAGCTCCCGATATTTCCAAGCGACTGCGTGCTTCCGGCCCAGGCAATACAGGGAGTCGGAAGGGTGCTATGCCAGACATGTGGCGTGCCATTGCAAGTGAACAGCCCGAACGATTTGAAAAGCTACAGGAAGCATTTGTACACCAAAGCCACTACAAGCCTGCTCTGGAATCCATCGTCCAGCGCACGGGTTTGACAGAGGCAACACTTTCACCTGCAATGCGTGAGGTTATCTGGAGTACAGCTGTACAGCACGGTCCCGCCGGCGCAGCACGTATTTTTGCTCGTGCTGATGCCATGAGCGGCAAGCCAACTGACCCTGCCTACGAACGCAAGCTCATTTCCAATGTCTACAAAATCCGTGTAGGACAATTTGGATCCTCAACCAGCAGTGTTCAAGCTGCTGTTGCAAACCGCTTCAAGCAGGAAAAAGCCATCGCCCTGAATATGCTGGATGGCAACAGAGCCTCTACTTTGGCATAGCCGAGCCCAAACAATGTCTACAGCAGACACAGGCACAACACTGCTCATCAATTTGACGCGCTTCGGCGATTTGCTGCAAAGCCAACCTCTTATTGATGATATTCACAATAAGGGTAATCGGGTTCATTTGCTCTGCCTGGAAAATTTTTCATCAGCGCTTCCCCTGCTACGCCATGTGGAACACGCATGGCCACTGCCGGGTGCGCGGTTTATGGCTGATATGGACAAAAACTGGCGCACAGCGGTTTCTGGTCTCCTTGACATTACGCGCACCATACGAAAGCAGGTGCGCCCTCATTGCGTAATCAACCTCACAACAACCCTGTCAGCCCGGTTGTTGGCGGGACTGCTCTGCGAAGATATTGCCAGAATACGCGGTTTTTGCCTGGATCGTGAAGGATTTGGACGCAATAACGGCATCTGGGCATCCTTTCTCAACGGCACCACAGCCAGCCGACTAAGTGCTCCCTTCAATATTGTGGATATGTTTCGTATGTTGGGCAACCAAGACAGCAATAGTGACGCCACACATCTGCCCCGTTTCAGACTGGCCCCCCCATTACCCAAGGCTATGGCCAAGGCTGACACTCTCTTGACCAACGCACCCGCTGACACTCGCGGATATGTTTGTATGCAACTAGGAGCCAGTGATACACGACGGCAATGGCCAGCACACAACTTTGCAGCCGTAGGTGATAGGTTGTGGCAGGAACTGCGCTTATGCCCTGTACTGCTTGGTTCCTCTGCCGAGGCACCACTCGCCCAAACCTATATGGCAAGTGCTCATGCCCCCTGCATCAACACCATTGGAAAAACTGATCTCGAAAGCCTGGCAGCATTACTTATCCGCTCACGTCTGCTTATTACAAACGATACTGGCACTATGCACCTGGCTGCAGGACTCGGAGTGACCTGTCTAGCCATATTTCTCGCCACCGCACAACCCTGCGACACCGGCCCCTACCTGCCCGACTGCTGCTGTCTGGAACCGGCTCTGTCTTGCCATCCCTGTCAGTTCAATACCCCCTGCACGAACAATCTTAAATGCATTTCATATATACGTCCTCAGGCTGTGAGCGAGCTTGTCCTTACCCGGCTGACACAGGGTACATGGAATACTGCCCGACTGGCCTGTATTGAAAAAGAAGCCAGAATCTGGCTGACGGATCAAGATGCTCAGGGATTTGCTTTCGTGCGTCGATTAACTGCACTGCCTCCTGATGACAGAAGCCTATGGCTTCAACACCAACGCATCTTCTGGCGTCAATTACTCGACGCTATGAACGGACATAGTTATCCCAGCCACACGCCCTATGAACAGGTAGAACCAATGTTATCGGCCTATTCCAACGCCTTTGTGGAACGCATGGGTACAGCATTGACTCAAGCGAGTCATTTGTTCGCCCTCCTGACGGAGCAGGGGCACCTGATTGGCAAAAGCGCTAAGGTCGGACAACTTTTTCTGCGCAATTGTGACCGTGTGCAGAACGTCCTGGATGACTGTCCAGAACTGCGCTCCCTCGGCGGCTTCTGGCGTGAGCTCCGTCATGAACGTGGCGATCGCATAGACGATCTTTTGGCACTCACAGCTCTACTAGAACAGCATATCGGCAGCTGGCGTGACCTTTTTAAAAATGGCACATAGTTTGCTTATAAAAATGTATCATGACAACGGAAAAACTTTCCCTGTGGGGATGAGGAGGGAATACACATGATTATCGTAGACGGCACACAAAGCGAAAAGAACATTTCTACATTTGCTAATCTGGAAGAAATTCTAAAGGACGTAATGCAGGACGAAAAGATGGAAAATCGCGTCGTGACAGACGTATTCGTCAACAACGAGGCCTTTTCTGAAATCTATCCGCATCAAGCGGAAGACATTGAAAGTTCAGAAATCACTTCTGTTGAAGTACGCTCAATGCCTCTTTCAGAGATGGCTGTGGAAATGTCTGCTGAAATGGGTAAAGTTGCACAAATGATGGAGCATGGTGCCCGTCAGGTTTCTCGTCTATTTCGTCAGGCAGAAGATACTGACGCTCTGGAACTCTTCCAGGACTTGCTGGACGTTACCCGTGACTTCATGGGTATGATTAGTGAGCTGCGAAGCAAGTACGCCACAGGCAATCTCGAAGATTTTGCAGAAAAGACTGAATCTTTTTCCGACCTGCTTTCCGAAATGGGCGATGTGCTCGAGAATGAAGACTGGATACTACTTGCCGATCTTCTGGAATACGAATTTATTCCCCAATGCGAAGACTGGCGGATAATCAGTGAAAATCTGCATGTACAAGTCAGTGGCCTTTTAGCTCAATAAGTGGCGGGGAAACTATGAGTGAAGGAATGTGCCTTCTGAATGAAGCTTTGGATCTTGCCCGACAGGAAGCAACTGCACTGGAAGACGGGGCCTATGCTAGAGCCGTCGAACTTGCCGAACGTCGTAATGCCGTCACCGGCTTGGCCTGGAAAAGCTTTGATAGCAGCGAAAGTGAACAGTACAAATCTTATTTAACTGAGCTTGCCCGCATGCAACACTACCTGACGGGACTCGCAACCAGAGCTTACAACGACATCAGAGCACATTTACAACGGGCACGCGTGGAACGTCGACGTATGCAGGGATATCACAAAACCGTGGGACAGGCGCTGCAATAGCCACAAATCTGTTTAAACCTAGGGGGCTGTCAAAGGCCCCCTCTTTGCGTATACGATAGATTATAATAAAAATAAAACCTATATATTGTTTAACTGCATGGCCTTACGCACTTCCTCAACGCGCACGCCGATGTCTGGAGCGGCTACAAGCTCACTTACTAAAGCACAACAGCGTGCGCCATGATGGACAACCGTGGCAATATTATGCCGCTTGATGCCCCCAATGGCTACAAAGGGTATACACATGTTTTGCACCACCCAATCGAGGTAGGCATAGCCCACTGGAGCAACCACATCTTCCTTGGTTTTTGTGGCAAAAATAGGACCAACGCCAATATAATCCGCCCCTGCAGCCTGAGCAGCCATAGCCTGCTCGGGTGAATGCGTGGAGAGGCCAATGAGCATATCCGGCCCAACTAGAGCACGCACATCAGGTACGGGTATATCCTCCTGCCCCACATGCACTCCATCGGCATGTGACATCATAGCTATATCCACATGATCATCAACTATAAAACAGGCTTCTGCGGCTGTGGTCAAACGGCGTAAAAGACGACATTCTTCCAGCATAGCGCCGCCCTTGAGTTTCTTTTCGCGATACTGAAGGATACGAACTCCTGCCCCAAGCAAGGCCGAAGCTACTTCTTCCAATGTTCTGCCCAGCGAAAGTCCGGCATCGGTAAGCGCATATATATCTGTTTCCCCAGGTAAAATTCTCGGCATGGTATCCTCTTTGGGCAATTTACAGTTTATCGCTGCAGTGCAGCCATGATACGACGAACACAACTCCGCACAAAACGTGTAGGATGAAACGACGTATGCGCAAGCTGCGTTGGAAGACAAAAGCCTGTTGCGTCAATGTCTTTTGGATACAGCAGCGGAAATGCCACCGATGTCCCTGCTGCAGCAGTCCCCCATGCCTTACGACGGGTCAGCGCAGCTCCCAAAGGCACTTCTGTAGGGGACTTGCCAAGGATGGCATAGAGCGTTTCGTCCAAAGCCACAGCTGAGGCACTGGCTCCTAGCAAACCAAGAGGGAAAGGTTTTCCCTTGGATGGGCCTGTTTCATGCATGGCTGTTATCCCGTCGGCCAGTGCGGCTACAGGAGGCAACACGGCCCATAATGCGGCCAGACATTCAGCGAACAATAAGGGATCTCGTCCCTCACGGGCATGGGCCACAGCCTTGTGCAAACCAGGAACACAACCAAAACAATTTTTGACAGAAAGCGTCAACAGCATTTGGCTGTGCGCTTTGACCCGCGGCATAGAAAGCAGAAAATCACTCTCTAGGGCACAGCGCGCAACATGAAAACGCACTTGCACACTGTGCAAATCTTGCAGTGGCAGAGAAACAAGGGGTGCTGCACCCATACTCTCCACCTTCAAGCCCAAAGGACGCAAGGCTTCTGTAAGGCCCACCCTGCGGGCCACCGTACCTGCCCGACCGAACCCAGGTGAATCAGCCACCCGAACCTGCGCACCATAATCAAGAAGCCAGGCGCATGCTGCAGCCACGACCTCTGGCGTTGTACAGGCAAGGGTATTTGCCATAAGCAGATTGGGTTTGACCAAAACACGGGCCCCCAGCCGCAAGGGAACAAACTTTGGCAATTGCGATGCATCCAATAATGACCCCACGGCAAGACGCAACGCATCTCCGTCCTTGTATTTCAACAGAGCTACAGGTACGGCTGCGCCAGATATATTCTGTTGCGTACGGACAGCGTTGTTTGAAACAGTATCCATTGTTGGACTATGCCGTGCAGTGACAGACTTGTAAAGCAACAGTCTTTTCAAAAGCCGTGTCTTGACGTAATCTGAAATTATGTTCTTGCAGGCAGGGTATGCCTCTCATGTCTTGCCCAATGCCAATCCAATATAATAGCCACGGCAACGCCGTAGCACACCAACAGCATGTGTCAGTAACCATAAGGAGAAAACTCATGATCACACGTGCCAATGCTCTTGATGTATTTGACAAGGAAATTTTCGGTGGTCCCGGTGTCATAACGTTCACAAAAATTGTTGATCCTCCGGCGCTGGCGGGAAACGGCCGTCTGTTCAACATCGGTGTGCTCAAGCCTGGCAACGCCATTGGCTATCATACACACAGGGGCGAGCTGGAAATCTATTATATTTTGGATGGCGAAGGCCAGTATAACGACAACGGCACCGAAGTCCTTGTCAAGGCTGGAGACGTAACCATTTGTAATGACGGTGAAGGACATGGACTTCTAAACACCGGAAGCACAGATCTCAAGATGGTTGCCCTTATCCTGTTCACGGACAGGAAGTGATACTCCGAACCGCCATGCTAACATGTGCACCGTCAGGACAACATAGCGGCATGGCGGTTCTTCATGGTGTCATTGCGCTATTACAGACGTTCCAACACGGCTACGGCACCGTCCATGAAATGCTGCTCCAGCCCCTCAATCGCTCCCTTGTCACAGGCAGCAGCCAAAGCAGGATCAATGGGCAGCTGTGCCAATACCTTCAAGCCATAGCGCTGGGCTTCTGCGTCAATATGGCTTTCGCCAAAGATCTTATATTTCTTGCCATTATCTGGGCACTGAAAATAGGCATAATTTTCCACCACACCAAGAATCGGCACATTCATCTGCTGCGCCATGTCAATGGCCTTGCGAACGATCATGCCCACCAGCTCCTGCGGTGAGGTGACAACCACGATACCATCCACAGGCAGAGACTGGAATACTGTCAATGGCACGTCACCCGTTCCCGGAGGCATATCTACAAACATGTAGTCTACATTACTCCAGATAACCTCGGACCAAAACTGCTTAACTGCTCCGGCAATGATAGGGCCGCGCCAAATCACGGCATCTCCGTCGCTGGGCAAGAGCAGATTCATGGACATAATATCCACACCACCCTTGCTGCGTTCGGGCAGTATGCCGTCGTCATCGCCATGCACCTGACCCGTAAGGCCAAAAACACGGGGGATGGATGGTCCTGTAATATCTGCATCAAGGATGGCACAATGGTGCCCTTGCCTGCTCATAGCCACGGCCAGCAATGATGTTACGAGAGATTTACCTACACCGCCCTTGCCACTGACAACGGCAATCACCTTGCCAATATGACTCTTAGGGTGAGGTTTGACACGGAAATCAGGCTCGCCTTCCGTGCGTTCGGCACACTGCTCGCCGCAGGAACCACATTTGTGGTTGCAATCACTCATGGTCTAGTCCTTTTCTCAAGTCTAAAAAATTCCTTCTGGCAAAGAGCCAAAAGTGGCCTCGTAACGTTTTGTAAAAGCATCTGCTGTGTAATCGTGTTCCTGCGTGCCCATTTTTTCAAGACAGAAACTTGCGCTGACCGCCCCCAATTTTGCTGCCTCGGGCATGGTAAGCCCGTGCATGAGCCCCTTGAGCAAGCCGGCACGGTGCGCGTCACCAGCACCAGTGGGGTCTGTCACATTTTGAACGGATACCGCAGGAATGCGCACTTCAGTGCCATCAGCACCGCGTACCAGGGCTCCGTCCGCCCCAAGCGTGGTCACCAGCCAAAGAGTGCGTCCCACCAGCTCATTCTCACTTTTGCCGGTTGCCCTGCAAATCATGTTCAGCTCGTAATCATTTGTGATGCATGCAAAGGAACCCTCAATGGCCGCTAGCAGGTCTGTACCGCTTAGCACTGGCAACTGCTGGCCCGGATCAAAAATGTAAGGGACGCCCTTTTCTCTGTAAAAAGTGGGCAGACGACGCATATCGTCAATATTTCCGGGTGAAACGATAGCCATATCCATTTCAGGATTGAGCTTGGGGAAGGCATAATCTGCTGCACGGGCCATGGCTCCGGGGTAGAAGCCGGTAATCTGATTGCTGTTCAGGTCAGTGGTAATATAGCAGAGAGCAGTAAAAATATCGTCCATACGGCGTATACCTTCCAAGGACAGTCCC
>JAFTDG010000129.1 GCA_017454325.1 Desulfovibrio sp.
ATAAAGCATAAAAGGAAGGATGTGCCTTTAAGATGGACTGTATGTCTGCTGCTGATAAAAACAAAATTACGATAGTCTATAAACTGCGTTCCTCAAGTCCGCTGCAGGTAGGCGCAGTCCTATCAGGAGGTGTTGTGACGGTCTCAAGCCCAGGCAGCAGGTCGTGCACTTCTGTGGGAGGGACAAGCGGGTCCACCGCATCCCTGTGCACAACCTTGCTGTCACGTACATAAAGTGAACAGGCCAGACCAAAACATTCATAGATAGCTGCAAGAGTGCCTTCAAGTCTTTCTTTTTCATTCCGTGGCGAGGGCACGAGCACATAGTAGGTGCGGGTGCGTCCACCCCGTTTGGGCTCCACCATACAGGAGACAATCCATTCATCCTGCCCGTCATTATCCCAGTCGGCTATTGCCGTCATATTAACAACAATTTTTTGTGTTGCATGGTCTATGCTGAAGCCGTTATCCCAGTGACGTACGCGACTGTCTGGCTGGAGAGTAGCGGCGAAAGACGTGCCGAGATAGATGTCATGCACAGTATCGGGCTGCTGCATAAAAGAAGGAGAAAGATGGTGGAAGAGAATATTCCCGTAATGTTGCATGCCTGCGAAGGAAAGGGGAGCTATATAGTTGCCGGCAGCATCCAGCAGATTACGGGCCTGCATTTCCCCAGTCATATTGTGCGCCATTTGGAGAAATGCCTTTTTTTCCACAACAACAATGGGCCGTGTTGCACATCCGGTAAGCAGACAGCTCATACAAAAAAGTATCCAGAATTTTCCCCAAAACATGTGCATTGCAACTCCTGGCGCTGCGATAACGATTATTCAGTCAATTGGTGAGGTTTTTGTATGCGTATGTACGTGTGTTGTAAAGTCAGAATGCAGTATGGCATGACATCTGCATAAAATCGTCATACGGATTAACAGAGCCACATATTTGACACCATTGTCTGCGGATAATAAATAATTTTTGGAGCGCAGTATGGTTGATGCCCCCCTCTCAGTTGAAATGCCAAATAGCAAGCCAGAGCAAAAACGCCCTATGTGGGTACGGCTTGTACCAGTATGGGTACTTCTTGGTTGTGCTGCCGGACTGTACTCGTGGGTGTTGGCGGGCAGAGTAGTCAGTACTTGGGGTACGCTTGATGCACTGGTTTATCCTATTGCTTCTGATTTTTCTGCCACAGTCGTGGCCGTCAATGTTCGTGAGGGCGATACTGTGCATGAGGGACAAGCCATTGCCCAGCTGGACGTACGCGAGGCGGAGCGGCAATTACGCGCAGCATCCCGCGAGGTTGCTAGGTTCCGTACTTCTGTGGGCGCTTTGAGTATGGAAGATCTTGCCGAACGTCTTAAGACAGCGCAGGCATTTGAACAGGACATAACGCGGCGTATTGCCAGTGCACGTCATAATGAGGCTGCGAAGAATAAACAACGTCAAGAGCTTGTGACAAAACATGTGCAGGCACAGCTGGCCCTGCGTACGCTGGAAGCACAGGGTGGGGAGCGCACTGTAGGGAAATCGCGCTATGCCGCAGTACGTGAGGCAGAGGAAAAGGCGCGTCATGCCATGGAGCAGGCCCATGCTGCCTATGAGGAGGCCAGCCTGATGCGTGCAGCGCTCGATCAGGAGCTGGCTCATGTGCGTGAAGAAAATCTGCGCTATAGGCAATGGGCGTCGCACCATCGGCATACCATGCCCAACTATACACAGAATGCGTTGACGCATAGAGAAACACTGCGCAACAATGGTCAGATGACAGACAATAATCTCTACGCGCCCAGGGAAGGACTAGTGCTCAAGACGCTGGCTGTACCGGGACAGATCCTCCAGGCGGGAGAACCTGTGGCCCTGTTGCTGCCCAGTGGAGAAGCTGTGCGAAACGCATACTGGGTTATGGCCTATTTCCCACAAGAAGAGGGAGCACGGATTAAGGCCGGACAAAAATGCTCACTCAGTGTGAAAGGAGAGAATGAGCATTTATCCGGCAAGGTATATGATTTGCTTGCACCACAGCCTCTTCCAGATGCAGCTCATACGGCTGATGACAACAGGGATGCTGTGGCACTTTTTATACCGGCGCGGGTGCTGGTTGATAACAGGGATGCACGCATCCTCATGCCAGGCGTTGAGGTAAGTTGCGTTGTGAGCACACGCAGTATCTTGCCATAGGTATCAGGTGGCGGAGGTATCAAGCTCTGTCAAATGCGTTCGTGCGAAATCCAAGCTCGGATCCAGATCCAGTGCAGCGGCAAGATGCTTGCGGGCAGCATCAGTATTACCAAGAAATTTTTCGCACAGCCCTAAATTGGCAAGGTCAATGGCTGAACCCTTGTCTATGTGCAGCACAGCCTGAAAAGCAGCAGCAGCCTGTGTATAATTCCCTGTCTTGAAGCGGGCCACACCAAGCAGGTTGGCATATTCCTTCATTTCCGGACAGAGGTCAGCGGCTTCTTCCAAAGCTGGTAGAGCCTCCTTCCAGCGGCCTTCCATGGTATCTGCATACCCCTGATAAAAAATGGCAAGAGCGCGCGCATCGGTATCTGGTTGCAGAGGAACCGCAGATGCAAAGGCTGTACGTGCTTCTTCATAGTTAGAGGCACGCAGTGCCAGCATGCCTTTGAAGAATGGCAAGAAGTGCGCATTTGGATAGCACGTGGCCAGTACGTCAAGCCCATGTAGGGCATCGGCAATATTGCTTTCCTCTGCAATTTTGCGGCCCACGAAGAGGCCCAGACTTTCATTCTTGTCTCGTTCACGAAATTCCAGCCCGGGCACAATACTATAGTGTGTCGGTATGCCAATGGCGGGGTGTGTAGTTTCTACAGCAAAGACTTCCAAAGGTGCCATCTGGTGTATGGCCGTACGCAGTTCTGCACAAATGTCATTGCAGGATACGCTCGGCAAGTGTGAAAGCGGTACGCTGGGCCCCTGCAGTAGCCACTGTATCTGGTCAGGATGTGTGAATTTGGGGAGCCCTGATGCTTCATAACAGGCGTTGGTGCAGAAATCACCGGCCAGCTGTGCAACTTCAGTAACCGCACGGATGGCAGCTTTGGCAGGAGAAGACGCAGTGCCTGCAGTGAAAACGATTTCCGAACTGTGTGGGAAGGTTGCCGGGTCCCAGGCCAAGGCAGCCACGGTGGGCAAAGGCATGCCTTGAGAAACGTCTTTAAGTGTCAGACGTATGCCCTCGCGAGCAAATGAAGCCTGCAGCCCGTAAAGGACGCTGTCTTCTTTACAAGAAGCCGGTTCAATGGTGGGAAGTTGTGGGCGCAGGCGATCAATGCGACAACATACATGTCGTTCCACCAGTTCGCAAAGACCTTGCAACAGCGATTCTTCATTCGTATTCCCGGCAGAAGTGCCATTAAACTCTCCAAGCAGTTTGAACCAGTCCAGCGGCAGCCATGTAATTCTGCCATCTAGTAGTCGTGTAGCCGGATAAAACTGCCACGGTGTTAGATTGAGTACCAGGCGCGCTTTTTCATGTGGAAGACTGTCATGTACGGAAAGCAGTATATCATGGACGGGCAGCAGATCACTGCCGAAGCGCGATTCGGCTTCGTACCATGTTGCGCTGACCATGTGCGGCCTTTGCTGCCAGAAACTGAAAAAAGCATAGCGCTCCATCAGCTCCATGAGTGCAGAAGCTTCTGCTTGTTCTGGTGAGGAACCTTTGCCCATTTGTTTGCGTACGGGCATGATGCGTTTCGCATCTGTACCGCATTCGCTCAGAAAAACGGGTATGCCCAGCCTGCCAGTATCTATACGACGTGTGCGGGCAAGGATGTCAAGCCCACTGCCTGTCAAGCAGGTACGTACGTGGGCAATGGTGTCTGCCGGCGTTATAGCCTTGTCTAGATCTTGTGTGTATGTCTTGGGGCAGGAGTGCAGAATAATACGTGGGGGCTGTGTGCTCATGGACGCTCCAAAATAAGAATACTGTAGATGCGGCGCTGACTTTCATTATCATTGTCGTGTGCCGTAACACCAATATGACCTTCTGTCATGCGGAAGCTTCTGGCTGCCAGCTTGGCAAAACGTGGCTTGGCACGCGCAATATCTGTGCAGAAAAAAGCCTTGCCGCCCGGAGCGAGGTGGCGTTCAATAAATTTGATGAGTGGGCGGTGCAAGTCATCAAGGTAAAGTATTTCCGAGGCGGCAATCATATCAAAAGCATTGGGGAAACGTGCATCACGCCATGGCGCTGTAACATCAAGACGGGCTACGGTAATGCGCTCGCTAAGACCGTTGCGCAACACATTGGCCTCGGCAAACATTAAGGCTTGTGTAACGGCATCGGTAAGCAAAATACGGGAAAAACCGTAACGAGCTGCGATAAGGCTCAGTACGCCACAACCACTCCCTAGCTCCAGAAGTGATTTTCCTTCTGGAGCATATTTGCGCAGGAATCTACCAAGTACAAAGGAGCCTGGCCAGATTTTGGCCCAAAGGGGTAAATCTTTGAGCGGATTACGGATTGCTTTACGTTGCAGCAGCTTATCAACATGAGCCTGCATGTTGCGGATGGCAAGAACTTCCAGCACAGTATCGTCAACGTGCAAAGGTTCAAATTCCACTGTAAAGTCGGTACAGATTTTTTGGAGTAGCAGGTCTAGTTTCTGTTGATCTTGCTTTGAGGGGGCCTGCACTGCAGGTGAAGTAGTTGGGGATGGTGTCATGCCATTTCCTTGGTCAAGAAAGATTGACTAGGGTACAGTATACGTTATCGAAGATTAAGACAATACCAAGTATTTTACTATATTTTATACCTTACTTGCCTGTGGCTCGACCTGGCATGAGAAGTCTGCCATAATGAGGTTTCTGATTGCAGAGAAAGGAGTTGAAGCATGAAACCAATAATTCGTTTTGAGGTAACAGTGCCTGAAAATGATACGGAGCCAGTTACTGGCTTTCTTGCTTTGCATGTGCCTTTTGGCTGGGAGGAAGAGCGATTGGCCAGCGGTGCAACGTGTTTTCGCATCCACAATGAAAACATGGATTTTATAGATGGATTGCATCATGCACTGCAAGCCGCCTTTCCTGAAGTGCAGTGTTCAAAAAACATGTTAGAAGGACAGGACTGGCTCAGTGCCTGGCGCCAGTTTTTTACTCCTGTGACCTGTGGCAGCCGTTTTGTAGTGCTCCCTCCATGGCTGGCAGAAACTCAGGATTTTCCAGACAGGACAAAAGTTCTTATTGAGCCCAAAAGCGCGTTTGGCACAGGGCATCATGCCACCACAGCCTTGTGTCTTACTGTTTTGAGCGGATTGCTGGATTCAGGTAGGGTACATGAAGGGCAGAACTTCCTCGATTTGGGTACGGGCTCGGGGGTATTGGGCATTGCCTGTTGCAAGAGCGGTCTTATTGGTGAAGGCTTTGACATTGATCCCCTGGCCATTGATAACGCATTAGAGAACCGTGCCCTCAACAAGGCCGAAGGTTTTCTGCCACGTATCGGCAGCATTGATGGCCTAGCAGGTTGTACATTTGATTTGATTTTGGCAAATATTCTGGCCCGACCTCTGATAGAGATGGCCCCGTATTTATGTCAGGCTCTTAGAGATAGCGGGTGTCTTGTACTGTCCGGTCTGCTGACAATACAGGCAAACGATGTGGTTACAGCTTATGCAGCCCAGGGCCTGCCCGCTCCTCGGCGTGAAGTGGACGGTGAGTGGTGCGCACTTGTCTGGCAATAGAGGCCAGTCTTGTTCTGTTGTTCTCTACGTGCAACGCACGGACAGAGAGTTTGGCGGTGGCACAGTACATACTGTTACCATCAGAAAGCATGACAACTTGGCTATGGATTGTAGTATTGTTGGTCGGTGCTGCCGTACAAATCGTAGGCGTTTGCAAACAGCAACGTATTCTGCTGGCTATGGGAACTGTTTTCGTCTGTTGCGCTGCGTGCTATGACAGAGATCCCGTACTGGTCGTGGGGCAGCTGCTCATTACCATTGCTTTTTGGCATCGTGCATCAAAAGATCCCCAGGGACTGAGCTCAAAAGACAGTTCTAGAAAACGGGGGTCACAATAGCACAAGCAATACGACGTAATATGATAATTTCAGGAGCAAGCAGTGAATGATAAACTGATGGTGGCCGGCGTGGCTGGGCTTTCGTTTTTTCTTGGTGTACTGGTTGGTAGCAGCAGCTATCCGTGGACGACGTTTGCCATCTGTATGGTTGTAGGGGCGGCGACAGCCTGCATTATGTATCTCATGCGGCGATGAGCCTGAGGAAATGAATGCCTTGCACGTGACACATGGAACTGATTAAGCTCTGGCACATTGTTGCAACCCAAGCTCTATAAGACGTTCAAGTAGTTGACCGAAATCCAGCCCTATGGCTGCTGCTTCCTGAGGTACCAGACTGGTTGCCGTCATACCTGGCAAGGTATTAACCTCGAGAATAGTGAGCGTGTCATCGGAGCCTAGTATAAAATCCGTTCTGCTGTAGCCCCAAAGGCCGAGTGCCCTGTGTGCAGCTAACGCCAGCTCCTGCACACGGTGCGTTAGCGCAGGAGAAAGCGGTGCTGGGCATATTTCATGTGCACCGCCTTGGGCATATTTGCTTTCATAATCAAAGAAATCACCAGAAATGGGTTCAATGAGAATGGGGGGCAGGGGATCGTCTCCAAGAATACCACAGGTCACTTCGCGCCCTGACAGAACAGGTTCAAGCAGCACTTCATCACCCGCTGCAAAGATGGGATTTATCAGTTTTTGCAATGCTGTTACGTCCGCAGCGCGCCCTGTACGCAGGGACGAACCGCCCGTATTGCTCTTGACAAAAAGTGGAAAAGGCAGACGCGGTTGCCAGGTTGTCGAAGGTGGGCAGGGAAGAAACTCCCAGTCAGCAGTGGGCAGACCCATATGCCGAAATACCTGCTTGGCTGCACTTTTGTTGAGAGCAAGAAAAGATCCGGCTGGTCCAGCCCCTTGATACGGACAGTGCACGCGATCAAGGAGGGCCTGAACCAAGCCGTCTTCCCCAGGTCTGCCATGAAGGTTGATGAGGGCAAAATCGTGTCGAGTCGCTGTATCCAGTAAGCGATCAAAACCGTCAAGCAGCTCAAAAAACGTTACACTGTGGCCACGTGCTTCCAAGGCCGTGCGCATGGCACGTGCCCCATTGAGAGAAACTTCACGCTCCGTTGACCACCCGCCCGCAATCAAAAGAATCTTCATGAAGCGACATCCCCAACAGCGCTTCAAGAGCGCATTCAATATGTTGTCCCTGTTCGTAGGCAGCTGAAATCCCTGCACGTGCTTCCTTTGTGCTGCCATATCTGTCAAGTAGATCATCGTACCTTTCTTGCAGCGTTACGCAGGCATCGTGCTGTATGCGTTTGTCCGCATAGATAACAAAGAAAGGCAAGGAGCAGATTACAGGGCCTTCAGGCAGGGGCCATGGCCACCAGACGTGTAGTATGACACCCTGTGCTATGGCGTAGTTGTGCGTTTCAGCAACAACCCAAGACGCTCCCACCTGGGCATGACTGCCGCCATGGCGTACACAATAGGTTTTGGCAATATCATGTAAAAGACCGCTGGCATGAACTTCATCGATGTTCACGACAAAGCCCAATTCTGATGCACGGCGTGCTAACGTTGTGGCCACATGAGCGACCAGTAAAGAATGCCGTCGTATATTGGGCAACATGTCGTATTTATTCCATAACGCAAAGCAAGCTGTATCATCTGGCACAGGACGCGAGAAATCTGCACGGCACAGCTCTGGAAGGTAGGGCAGGCCGTCCAGGGAACGCGTAAAACCGGGAAATGGTCGTTGCTGACTGGATTCACTGTTCATTTGATAAGTATGCCATTGCTGCACTGAGAAGGCAAGATAAAGGTCTGAAATAAAGGTTCCGTCGCGCAGGCAAAACCCCTGTGGCATGAAGCAAAGTTGTCTGAAAAAGGCTTATTGGTTCCTTATGCCTTGATTGAACGGGAAACGAAGTGCAACACATTATCGTAGAGTGTAGGTTCTGCGTATGGAGTAAGTACTTTGGTCCGGTTGGCTCCCACCATGAGCGAAATGATAACCTGTGCAGTTGTCTTGCTGTGTACTGGTATGATGCTCCCGTCGCGCATGCCACGATCTAAGAGTAATTCCAACTCACGGTACACTTGTGAGAACATGGAATCCATTTGATCACGGTCTGTCTTTGTTTTCATATCACTATATGGGGAACAGCGCACCAGAACTAACCAGTTGCTGTTTTTGTCCACGGAAAAATCGAGATACGCACGACAAAAACGCATGACACCGTCATAGCCAGAGTTGGCGCCGGCTATGGCATCTTGCAGTGATGCAAGAAAATGTTGCAGAACATCTATACCAGCTGCAAGAAACAGTTTTTCTTTATTACCGTAATGATGATTTAGCAAGCCAAGAGCTACGCCGGCGCGTTCGGAAATTTTTTTGAATGTTGTTTCTACATAACCGTATTCACCAAAAAGATCTTTGGCAGCCTGCAAGAGTGCGTCTTTCTTGTTTGTGTTCATATATATACCAAGCCGTGGTTGGTAACCTTAAGCTCTGTGATTGTGTGTTTCTTCATACATCATGCGTTGAATGGCGTGATAGTACAGAGGAACTCTTGTAATGTCTCCGTGACTGTCGGAAAGCATTTTGCGCATAGTCACCTAGCATTTCCAGCCTGCGATCAACCAGGTCATATAGACTGTTTTTTGTAAAACAACCGTTTTTCAACCTACGCCCCGTTGCAAAACCTGTGAGCAACGTTAATGCTTCTTCAATGCGCCGTACCGGGTACACTGAGAACTGTTTTGCCTCAACAGCGGCGAGTACATCAGGGGCCAGCATGAGATGATCTACATTGTCATAGGGAATGATAACGCCTTGCGTACCTGTGAGTCCCTGCCGTGCACAAACTTTATAAAAACCTTCAATTTTACGCGTAACTCCACCTACTGCGAGAATTTGGCCAGATTGGCTCACTGCACCAGTAAACGCCAGATCGAGACGTACGGGAATATCGGCCAATGCCGAAAGAAGCGCTGCCAATTCAGCGCCAGAGGCACTGTCACCCTCGATGCCGGCATAGCTCTGTTCAAAATAGAGTGAGCCTGAAAGAACTAGAGGTTTTTTGCGGGCGAATAAATCTGTCAGGTAGCTTTTGAGAATCATCATCGCTTTTGTATGAATAGGGCCCCCAAGCTCTGCTTCACGTTCAAGATCAATGATTCCCTCATGTCCCACGCCCACAGTACATGAAATGCGGTGCGGCAGACCAAATTCAAAATCTCCGTGGCTGGTTACTGAAAGACCGTTCACCTGTCCAACGGCGTGACCGGAGGTTTGTACTTTGATCATCTCGCGGTCATATTCTTCCATATAGAGTTCTTCAACGAGATTAACACGATATGTGCGATCAGCATACGCTTGTTCCAACATGGACGCAGAAACCATTGTCAAACCCTGCATACGTGTGAGGGCTGCAGCTTCAATCATAAGCTCGCGCAGCAGTGGAAAACACAAAGAAAGCCGACGCTGGTCTTCACACAGATGCGAGCCAAGGTCGATAAGCCAGGCAAGGGCAGATCGATCAAAAGGAGGGAGTTCTGTTTCCCTGATAATGACGGCAATATGCCCTAGGTATGCCCGCACATTGGCACTGTCCCGCTTTGTTGTATCTGCCATGTGTGCCTTGATTCTGAACAGTTTGGGGAAGCGGTCATCACTGGCAAGTAAGGTTTCATACAATTCGTCGTTGCCTATGAGCACAACTTTAATATGCAGTGGTAGGGGGGCAGGATCAAGCCCCTTGGTACGCATTGTTGTATCCGGTGTTTCGCCTGAATCATCAATGCGTGCATGGTTGGAGCGTAGGGCTAGTAGCAGTCCTTCCCATGCATTGGGATGCTGCAAAAGATCATCTATGTGCAAGACAAGAAAACCACCGTTAGCTCTATGAATGCTTCCCGCGCGGATGAGAGTGAAATTTGTGACAAGGGCTCCCATTTCAGATTCCCGTTCTACACAGCCGAGCAGGTTAACGGCTGTAGGGTTGTCTTCAACTACAATGGGGGCACCGTTGACGTTGCTATTATCCACCAACAGGTTTACTTCATAGCGATAGAGTACAGTTTCTGCTGCACCGCCGTGCATCTCGCTGATTGAGCCCGTACCCATACTGTCCTTCTGCGTAAAGGCATCAGTGTTTTTAAGCATGTCTTCACGCAATTTGTTAAAGTATTCCTTTAACTCCGGTATGGCTGAACAAGATTTGAGCATTTTTTGGACCACTGGTGAGAGTGCAGCATCCAGTACCTGCCCCATGGCTTCTCTTTCAAGATCACGCTGGTCATTTTGAAAGGTCTCTTCAGCCTTGTTCAGTTGCTGCATAAAGCCGGATATGGCCTGAACCAGTGTATCTCCCCTGCGTTTCAAGTTTAAGCGTATGCTGTTGTCAAGGCGGTCAAATTCTTCTTCACTGAGACGTTTGCCCTCCACTAGAGGATAGAGTGTCAGCGCCCCATTTTCATCCATGTCAAGACTGAAGCCCTTATCCACAGCCACAGAATTCATTTTATGCAGTAAACCAAGACGTATCGACTGAAAATTGTTCATAAGCTTGGCCTTACGCTTCATGTATGCGCCGGCCTCAAAACGGCGGGGGAGTTCGTGGCAAATGCGCTCCACTACATCAGACAGGTATTGCTTGAACTTTTTCCCCATGCCGGCAGGCAAGGCGAGCAGAATTGGGCGATCCGCATCTACAAAATTATGCACATACACGAGATCGTCAGGGGTGTGGAGTTTGCGCGCCTTCGGTTGGAGGTAGCTCAACAGCATATGGCTGCGGCCAAGATCTGCCTCGCCGGAAAGATAGATATTGTATCCTTGAGTATCAATGTGGAGGGCAAGATCCAGGGCCTGCATTGCCCGTGGCTGAAACGGGTTGGGGCGGCCGGGTCGCGGCATGGGAATGGTCTCGCTGTCATCCCAGGGTATGCGGGCTGGGTCAAATGTTGCATGTAGTCGAGATGTTGATAGTGGAGAAACTGTCGGCATTGTTGTGACTATCGTTGATAGAGTTTGTCCAGAATGGCGCGTCCCCCTTTGGAGAGAAGCATTTCGGCCAGGTTCTGGCCTACTTGATGCGCCAGAGAAGTGTGCCCTTGGGCTGTGTTGCGCAGTATGCAGCTGCCGTCAACTTCGGCCACCAGGCCATCAAGCAGCACGGTTTCTTCGTCAGTAAGTACAGCATGAGCTGCAATGGGAACCTGGCAACCGCCGTCTAGCCCAGCTAGAAATCCACGTTCTGCTTCCACACAGACGCGTGTATGTGAGTCTTCAAGGTGTGCCAGTAAGGTAAACAGTTCATAATCGTCTTCACGGCATTCTATGCCGATGGCGCCCTGCCCCACTGAGGGAAGAAAATATTTTGTGTCAAACGTACACATAAATGGAGCTCGTACTCCTAACCGAGAAAGACCTGCGGCTGCAAGTACGATAGCGTCATACATACCTTCATATAATTTGCGTAAGCGTGTGTCCACATTGCCACGCAGACTGGATATACGTAAATCTGGCCGAAGGGCCATAAGCTGCGCTTTGCGCCGTAGACTACTCGTACCTACATGGGCATGTCTAGGCAGATCACTCAGAGATGCATATGCACAAGAAAGCAGGCAGTCAGCAGGATTTTCACGCCGGGGGATGCAACCTAGCAACAGACCAGGGGGCAGTTCTGTGGGAACATCTTTGATGCTGTGCACGGCGAGATCTGCACGGTTGTCCAATATTGCCTCTTCGATTTCTTTGACAAACAATCCCTTGCCCCCCACCTGCGCCAACGGCACATCCTGTATGACGTCACCCTTGGTCTTGATGATGTTCAGGGTGATAGTCAATTCTGGTTGCAGCGCCAGTAAAAGGTCTCTGACATGTTCAGCCTGCCAGAGTGCAAGTTTGCTGCCACGAGTGGCAATAACAAGAGAGTCGCGCATGGCTGTTCTCTGTGGTTAGTGACCGCAGGTAGCACAATGCCCGCCCGAGCAGCCGACGCAACCGCCGCCGGATGAAGCAGATGCTGCATCCATATCACCACCGCCAGCAGAACCGCTTCTGTGCCTTGCGCAGCATGATACCAGCTTGTGCGTGTCAGCAGAACCGCATTGTGGGCAAGATGGTGGTGTATCACCAAAAACCAGTTCTTCAAAATCGTTCCCACATTTGTTACAGGAATATTCATAAATGGGCATATTGCTACCTCCTCAATGCAAATCAGATATGGGCATCTGATGTGGTATTGGTTTCATTGGGGCAAAATAATTACGTATCACTAGATTCGCCGGGCGGCAAGGTATTGTATGGCGTGCTTGTTGTACCCTTTATTTCTACCATGAGGTTACGGTTTTCCCTCTACAAACATCTCTCCAATATACTGCTTGAGTAGATCTTGAATATCACTGTCCGGCAATGCACGCACTGTGGCCAGGGCAGCAAGCTGCAAGAAACGCCGCTGCCGTCGAATGGCTACACTGGCAAACCCACCGTTGAGGAAAGCCTGCGCAAGGCTTTTTTCTGTAAAGCCGCAATGATGCGCCATGTGCTTATGCCCTTGAGCAAGGCTCACACGCAAACCGTAGAGAATATCAATGGGGGCAATGGGCAGGCCGAAAGGCGTAATATAGGCTGTCTCCTCAAGAAATCCGTCAGCAACGAGGGCAGCTACAGATTGCAGGTCAGGGCAAAGGCAAAGTACACAACCATCTTCCCGCAATACACGACGAAATTCCCCAAGGGCACGTCCAACATCGTGTGGATAAAGATGCTCAAGATTGTGGGATGAAAACACTACATCAACAGAACCAGTGGCAACAGCCGGCATTTCTGTCATGGAAGAAACAACATCAGGGACAACGCTAGCATCAATATCAAGGCGGATTTCCTGCCAATCTTCATTATGCGCAAATTCCGGTCTGCGCTGGATAGAATCCAGCCCGCAACCAACGTAAAGTACTGTTTTCATCTGTCGTTCCTTTTATAATCTGCACTCCGTCCACCTGGCATATAATGGAACACTACAGACACATCTGGACAATGCTGTTGTCATACCTATGTCAGCAAAGCTGACGCTATACTCAAAAAGAAATTATAACAACATAATATAATTAATTAGAAACTATGCAATAATTTTATTTGTTATTGATGTATTCAGAGAGTAGGGTGGGATTTTCAAAAAGATAATAATCCGTCAGACGACAAATGATATGTCCAGCAGCAAGATGCACTTCTTGAACGATCTGGGCAGTTGCATTCGGTACTGTAACGGCAATATCGCTATAGCTATGTATGATACTGTCTTCTTGATCCAATGCTACTGTCAAAAGGCCATAGCGTTTGGCCGTTAACAAGGCTATTAAAATACTGTCACAGTCGCTGGAGCAAGAAATGCCAATCAGCATGTCGCCAGGGCGTCCTAGTGCCTCCACCTGACGTGAAAAAACATGTGTAAAATCCAGAGCCTCACTAACAGACGTCATGGTTGCCGTGTTTGTTGAGAGAGCAATTGCGGGTAGTGCAGGACGGTCCATACTACAGCGATGTACGAATTCTGCAGCAATGTGTTGAGTGCAGGAAGCACTACCTCCATTGCCGCACAGCAATATTTTGCCTCCCTTTGCCAAACAGCTTGCTGCTCGTAACGCTACTTCACGCAGTAAATTTGCTTGGGTGCGAAAAAAAACATCGCGTAGGGCGGTACCTTCGCGGGCATGGTCGGCAATAATTACTGCTGCTGAATCTTTCATGGGTGATAATTGTACTAAAAACAAGACAATGAATGTCTTTGATGTATGCCAAAGCGTTAGATATGACAAGATATATATAGAATTAGCCTGTACTTGCGGAGTGGGTATGTATACAGTATTGTAAATTTCTATGCGTACATTTTTTCATAAACATGTCTTGATTGTCTGCAAGACCTCTCATAAGAGAGCTGCTCTTTTAGGAAATGAGGTCGCAAACTGGCTGCAATCTCTTGATTACCGCGTGACTGTGATTTCGGCTATGGAAGATATCGCCAGCCGCATTACATCCAACACTTTACTAACTGTCGTTTTGGGCGGTGATGGTACGATACTCGGAGTTACGCGTTGTCTCATAGGGCGTCGCATACCAGTATTCGGGATCAATTTCGGCAGAGTTGGCTATTTAACTGCATCTCAACCTGAGGCTTGGCGAGAAAGCTTGACATCTTTTTTCAATAAACAACTTCCTACATATACGTGTATGGCCCTCCATTGGAGCCTGAAACGCGGAGGAGATGTCATCACATCAGGATACGCCGTTAATGATGTTGTTGTTAGCCGTGGTTCTCTGTCGCGACTACTGACGCTAGATGTTTGTATTGACGACAACGACCTTGGTTGCTTACGCAGCGATGGCATCATTGTGAGTTCCTCGGTGGGCACTTCCGGTTATAATGTTTCCGCCGGTGGCCCCATTTTGCCGCCCACAATGGAGATGCTCGCCATCACCCCGATTTGTGCTTTTCAGCGTATGGCCACATCAATGGTTTTTCCCGGATCAACCATATGTAAAATTACTTTTTCACAGGTATCAATGGATTGTTACATGACTGTGGACGGGCAGGAAGGGCAGATGCTGGAAAGTGGTGATGATGTTATTTTGACAGGTGAACCTGCGGCTATGCACTTTGTCGGCAGACCAAACGGATTTTTTGATCATTTGCGTTCTCAATGTTTTACTTCTGGATCTGCCCCATGTGAGATGGGAGAACAGGCATGAATGCTATGGGTGAAATCCCTACTGTAAGTAACATCCGCCTTGGGGAAGATGTGCGATTTGACGCATGGCTGTTCAGCATGATGATGGATAATAATATTGCTTACCGAATGAATCCTGATATCATTGCAGGGCCTGAACAGTTGGCATTCATGGTCAATTTGCACGAAAATCAAGTATATCTTCCCTGTTCTGATAGAACTTTTGCATTGCTGTACGATCCTGCAAAAGCTTCAAGCCTACAACACCAGTATAACCGTGCCTGGCGTATCATTATGCGGCTGTTGCGTTCTCTCACACAGCCTGGTGAGGAACGTAAACGTCTAGTGCAGTTTTGTCGTTTTCGTTTTAAGCAATCCATTGTTAAGCATACACTTATTCCCTCTCGTTTAGTCAAGCGCATGACAAATCTTGTTTTGGCACAGGCTAATCTTCCTGATGATCCATGGTGGGAGAAGCGCAGGGATGCAACAAAACGGCAACTTGCCTTATTAAAAATGGATTCTGTATGTACAAATCTTTATGCTATGCCTCCTGATGCTGATCAAACTTTGGGTATTTCCTCCACACGATGCATGCTCAATTATGTGGAACTAGCTCGGCTATTGTGTCTTTCAGCCATGTCCAGAGCTTGGCTTGATGAGCCTCCAGATAAGCAACATGCACGCGAATCCATGGATAATGCTGTACGTGCTTGTACGTTTCTGCAAAAATATTTCACAAAGAATTCAGAACCTGCTTCAACTATTCTTTTTTTATGTGATGCAGACGGAGGTGTTATTCTGGATCTCGCTGTTGCGAACCACCTTGTCACTATGGGACATAGGGTTATTTTTGCAGTTAAATCAGGTTTTTTCTTTTTTGCACCCACTTTGGAAGATATGGATACAGACCCATCTGTTGCTACCATGCTAGGGCATGGAGTTGTACTGCCTAATCCACGCATAAGTAAGAATGACCTGTTGCGCTTTCTGCGGGAACATCGTCTGGTAATTATAGGCGATGGTACAAGAGAACGTTTAAACCTGTACAGGACGTCAGTGACATTTTCACGAGCTTGGAAAGAGGCAGATATTATTCTCGGTAAGGGCTGGCGTTTAGCAGATGTTTTACTTGGCACTTCCCATGAATTTACACGTGATGTTGTTTGCTATTGGTATGATGAAGGAGGGTTCCACATTCAATTGCGTCCACATGCAGTATCTGCACACAAGTTTACCGAAATGGATATAACTACCCAAGCTGCAAAAATTATTGCCACTATGCGCAATGCTCATGACCATGGCCGTACAGTCATGTTTTACAGCTGTGTTATTGGTAGCATTCCAGGTGAAACAAAGACTGCCATAGCTTTGGTCAAAGCATTTGTAGACAATCTGCGTAAAAGAATGGACAATGTTCTCATTATCAATCCCGCTGAGCACTTTATTGAAGGCATGGATGGTGATGACCTTATGTATATGTGGGAAAAGGTTCAACGCAGCGGGCTGATAGATGTATGGCGTTTTCAGACAGTAGAGGATATAGAGGAAAGTTTTGCATTGCTGGGCCGCAAGGTGTCACCACAGTGGTCTGGTAAAGATTCAACCTTTTCTACTGGATGCACAAAGGAAATGCGAATTGCACTTGATGTGCAATCAAAGAATAGAGAAATGCAGATTATTGGCCCGGATCCGCAGCGTTTTTTACGCAGGGGTGAGTACGGAATCGGTAAATATTTTGACGCAAGTATCGCAGATGGCATGGCACGCTAGCCGTAATCACATGGCCTGCGTGATATTTCTTCGGGATTTAAGGAGTATATTAAATGCTCGCATATGAAGCTGTTATCGGTCTTGAAGTTCACGTTCAGTTGGCTACTTCTTCTAAATTATTCTGCTCTTGTCCTACTACTTTTGGAAAGCCTGCCAACACAAATGTTTGTGAAGTCTGTTCTGGTATGCCAGGTGCTCTACCAGTGCCAAATCGCCAAGCTGTGCATTATGCGGTGCTGGTAGGGCTTGCCACCAATTGTACTATAAACAGACATTCTGTCTTTGCCCGCAAGAACTATTTTTATCCAGATTTGCCTTCAGGCTATCAGATATCACAGTTTGACCTTCCGATTTGCGAACACGGATTTCTTGAGATTGCAGCGGACGGTTTGCGCAAGAAAATCGGCATTACCCGTATACATATGGAGAACGATGCGGGTAAGAATATTCATGCCCAGGGAGAAAACTTGAGCTACGTAGACCTTAATAGGGCAGGAACGCCACTGGTCGAGATTGTATCTGAACCGGATATGCGTTCAGCTGCAGAAGCAGTCGCCTATCTCAAGGCACTTTATGGAATAGTAACCTATTTAGGAGTATGCGACGGTAATATGGAAGAGGGGAGTTTCCGCTGTGATGCCAATGTTTCCATACGTCCTGTAGGCACCACATCTTTTGGTACCCGTACCGAATTGAAAAATGTCAACTCCTTCCGCAATGTTCAGCGCGCCATTGAGTATGAAATTGCACGTCAGCAGGATGTCCTTGAAGATGGCGAAACTGTCATTCAAGAAACCCGTCTCTATGATGCAGTAAAGAATATAACGGCCTCTATGCGCAGCAAGGAAGAAGCCCATGACTATCGCTACTTCCCCGATCCTGATATCTTACCGGTGGAAATATCAGCAGAAGAGCTCGTTTCATGGCGAGCAGAACTACCAGAATTGCCACAGTCGCGAGGAGCACGGTTTGCGGCTATGACCGGATTGCCTGAAGCAGAGGTGGAAGTGCTCGTGCAGAGCCGTGGACTGGCAGATTATTTTGAAAAAGCAGCTGCCAGGGCCGACGCAAAAAAAGTGGCCAACATGGTACTGGGCCCGCTGCTGCGCGAATGCAACAGCCGTGGAATAAGTCCGTCTAACCCGACAGCGTGGGCTATGAAGCCAGAGGCTTTGGCAGAGCTCGTTACACTCGTGGATGATGGCGTTATAAGTGCAAAAATTGCCAATGATATTTTTAGTGATCTATTTGATACCGGCGTTATGCCTGCAGACTATGTGAAAGAAAAAGGTCTTGCGCAAATTTCAGATTCGGCTGCATTGGAAGCTTCTATTGATGAAATATTAGCATCCAATCCTGACGAAGTCGCTGCCTACCGTGGAGGCAAGACTAAGCTGATGAGCTTTTTTGTAGGGCAGGTTATGCGTGCTACCAAGGGAAAGGCCAATCCTGCCTTGGTTAATAAACTGCTTTTGCAAAAACTTTAGTTCACGCTCACTACCTGTCTAGCACTGCCTAGACATTCAGATTAAGGCCTGAAAGGATGGAAAGGTTGCTATTATTATAGTTGCCAAAGGATGTGTTACCGTTACCGGTATCTGACCACCAGGATGCCAGCGATTCAATTTCAATGCGTTTACGTATGTCTGAAGGCGATATTTGTATAGCCTTGCGGGCATCGTCCAGGCTAGAGAGTGCTTCTATTTGTCTGAACTTTTTGACCAATTCTTGGTTATTGTCGAAAAAAAGCTGCATAGCCGTTTTAACAGATGAATCGCTACTTTCAACAGTCACGTCGCCGGTAATGTCGTCAACCTTAAGTGTAAAGGCTGCGTCAGCGTCCACAGCCAGTCTAGTTAGGCCGTCGTATATTGATTTCCCCAGTATAGTACCGTCAAGAGCATCCTGTATGGAGATAACTGTTTCAGCGTCCATAGAGTTGTCGTTTGTGGCAATGAACTTTCCTGTGGTATCCAGATTCATGGTGACTTCTTTCTTATCGGGCAGCCCCGCCGCAGTGAGCATGGAACGCAAATCCTTGCCTAGCTGCCCGTTTGCAGTGAGCCATGCATTGGTATTTGTTACATCATTGGCATCGTTCCCCGAGGCAATCAATTTACCTTCAGTATTGAGTGTAAAGGATAATACTGTAGGGTCATGCACACCCAGATTGGCTATCCCTTCCTTGACAGCGGTGTTGAACTCCGTATTTAGTTGGTCTCGATATTTTGTTATTTGAGTGAAAGTTACACGGCTGTCGCTTTCAAGCCCCATGGCGTCCATTGCGTATTTAGTCAATGCAACCATGCTTGAAAGTTGTGAAGACATATTGCCGTAGCCGGGCAGTGATCTTCTGAGTTTGCTGGAGTGGGTAGACCCAGTAGATGTGCCAGATGCCTGGGATTGCAACTGCTGATTATTCCACTGGAATACTGTATTGGTACTATTGCCACTGATGCCCGTTACATTCATGATGCCCCCGGCAAAAAATGCTGTTCATAAAAAAAATTGTCATTGAATAATTATATGCATAATTCAATCCAAAATTATTTGCCTGAGTTATCATTAAAGTGATGTATGCTAAGACTGACGAGTCTGAATGAAGCTATTGGTTTAGAAACATGGACAGCCGCCATGAAATAAGCTAGACAGGACACTATGTCATTACATACTCACATGCTTGATACGATAGCCTTTGAAGATCCCTCACTAGCTAATCAGCTTTTTGGACCGCGTAATGTGCATCTCGAGTTGTTGTCTTCTGTCAGTGGGGCAGAAATCGACAGCCGGGGTACAAGCATTGTTATTGATTGTTCTGATCAGCGTATACGGCAGACACTGGGTAATCTTTTTGTGCAGCTTTATGACTTGTTGAGAGAAGGAATAACCTTGGGGCAACAGGATTATGTACACGCCTATGAAATGCTGCAAAGCGATCCTCACTTGAATCTGGCCAGTGTTTTCAGGGATTCCGTGTTTGTTCATACGCCGCGTAAAATGGTTACAGCCCGCAACCTCGCCCAGCGTACCTATCTGGATCTGCTGCATCGCAATGAACTGGTTTTTGCCGTGGGACCAGCCGGCACAGGTAAAACATATCTAGCCGTAGCCATGGCGCTTTCCATGTTACAACAGCATCGTGTAAAACGTATTATCCTCACACGGCCTGCAGTGGAAGCGGGAGAACGGCTTGGGTTTCTGCCTGGCGATCTTGTTGAAAAGGTCAACCCCTATCTACGCCCTCTGTACGATGCCCTGCACGACATGATACCCCAGCCTAAGGTAGCCTCAATGCTAGAAACTGGTACTATTGAAGTGGCCCCACTGGCATTCATGCGTGGACGTACGCTCAACGACGCATTTGTTATTTTGGATGAAGCCCAGAATACAACCTTGGAACAAATGAAAATGTTTCTTACGCGTATGGGATTTGGTTCACGCATGGTTGTAACAGGCGATACATCACAAATAGATCTTCCCTTACAACCAGGCTGGCAAAAACCACGTTCAGGGCTTATCCATGCACTGCATATCCTTACGGATATCCCCGGTCTTGCTGTGCACTGTTTCACGAAAGCAGATGTTGTTCGTCATCCCTTAGTTGGAGCCATTGTGACAGCCTATGATCTCGCAGAAAAAAACGACGCGACCCACTAGCATAACAGCTCTTGCGCGTCTCTTGTATGCCAGGCACCAATGTGGATGGGGTTTGGCAGTACTTGTTGCTACACTTTTTATGTTGAGTCTCTTGGCAGGAGCGAACTTTGATATTGTGCCCCGTGTGTATGTAGCAGGACAGGTTGCGGATGCTGATGTCATTGCTGACCGAGATATACTTGTAGAGGATATGCAGGCTACAAAGGCCCGCCGTAAGCAGGTGCTGCAGATGCAGCCACCTGTCTATGACCTGAGTTTAGAACCGTATACCATTTTTCAACAACGCATTGTCGAAATACTGCGTGCTATTACCAGGGGTGAGCAAAAAACTGGGCAGGAGGGTGCCTTACACCGTCTGTCAGAAGAATTGACACCACCAGTCGCCACCGAGGTTTTTCCAGAACTTGCCCAGCCAGAGGTACAAACGTATCTCCTGAAAGTTCTCATGCCACAAATTCGTGAGCGCATGATTGAGGGGCTGGTGGGAGATATAAGGTCAGCAAGGGTAGGGCGTTCGGGTGTTATCGTGCGCAATCTCGATACTGGTACAGAAATTTTGCGACCAGATGTGGTCAATCTTCCCGACGTCCAATCCTATCTTGCCGAAATTGCATCACAGATCCGACGAGCTCCAACATTAAATGCACAATCACGTAGGGCTATCAATATTCTCCTTTCAGCGGTTATGCCTGCCTCGTTGACGTTAAATCGTGAGGCAACGCAGAAGCGTGGCAATGCCGTCATGGAACAGGTTGAGCCTGTTTATTACCAAATTCAAAAAGGGGAATTGCTGTTGCGTAAGGGGGAACGTGTTAGTCGTGAACAACAAATCAAACTACAGACGCTTTATCAGTCCGCATCTGATCCCTTGCGGTGGAATATTGCTTTTGGTTGCTTCCTCTGCTCTCTCATTCTCTCCATAGGTTTTTTTGTCGCTCCCAGTGGTAAACCAGGTACTCCACTTAAATTTACTGATACCCTGCTTATTTCTCTACTGCTTCTGCTGTTTGGCGTTGGGGCCAAGGGCGTATATGTACTCGGGATGCGCATGGACAGTTTATCCCTGCTCAACTCTCTGGCCCTGGGCTATCCTGTGGCTGGAGCGGTTGGGCTAGTGGCTATGATATTTGCAGCACGTCGCTACTGTACCATGGGATTACTCCTTGCGTTATTTACTACACTCATGTTTCAGGCATCCTTGCCACTCTTTCTATATCTGTTTCTCGGTGGCATGTTGACAACATGGCTTGTAACCAGCGCTCAAAGCCGCCAAGATGTGGTTTGGAGCTTGCTTCCACTTTCACTCGGACAGGTATTAATTTGGCTTGGAGTAACCCTCATGGCCCAGAATCCTATTGAGGCCATGCCGACACAACTAGCGGCTGTACTTATAAATAGCCTGCTTTCACTCATACTGCTGTTTGCCGTCAGCCCTGTTCTTGAATTATGCTTTGGATACAGCACACGTTTTCGACTAATGGAGCTCATGAGTTTGGAGCAACCTCTTATGCAGGAACTCATGGTCACAGCGCCTGGAACGTATCATCACTCTCTCATCGTCGCTAATATGGTGGAGGCCGGAGCAAAAGCCATTGGTGCCAACAGTTTGTTGTGTAAAGTCGCCGCGCTGTATCATGACGTAGGCAAACTAACATATCCCGGTTATTTTATAGAAAACCAGTTTGGTGGTCCAAACAAACACGACAAACTTGCACCTTCTATGAGTGCTCTTATTTTGCTCTCACATGTCAAGAAAGGAACAGAGCTGGCAGAACGCTATAATTTGGGCCGGGATATTGCAGATATTATAGGTCAGCACCATGGAACAAGACTCATTCGCTTTTTCTACCAAAAGGCTCTTAATCTTGGAGAAAAACCGCGCGAGTCAGACTACAGTTATCCAGGTCCGCGCCCTCAAACTAAAGAAGCTGCTATTCTTATGCTGGCAGATTCCGTGGAGGCTTCTAGTCGCACTCTTACTGACCCCACTCCTGCCAGAATTAAGACGCATATTGACACTATTATTAAGGGTATCTTTTCTGAAGGACAACTGGACGAATCTGAGCTGACATTCAAGGATCTGCATTTTTTAAGCGAAAATTTTCAACGTATTCTCACCGGTATTTTTCATCAGCGAATTGCCTATCCTGAGACAAAATTGCCTGATAATGCACGTAATGAAGCGAAAAATTCTGTTAAAATCGGTTCACACACGCAGACACAGCAACCCATGGCTTTGCCTGCAAGCATCAATCTCGACAACCCCTTAGCAAATACAAATAAGACGGTAGCCCTTCCTTCCGGCATAGTACATGTTGTTGGCTCCATTGATGAAAGGAACAGCCATTAATGAAATCCAAGTCACCTGCGGAAAACTCGGTACGTGTATGCGTCCTGTACTGTGGCGCAGCGTGGCTTTGTCCGTTGGATAGGCAGGCTGTGCATAGCGTCTTGCAGGTCATGCTGGCGCAGGCGGTGGCAAGCAATGTACCCAATCCACCAGTGACGATAGAATTGTTGCTAGTGGATGATGCGAATATTAGCAAGGCCAATCGACAATATATGCATTGCACTGGTCCAACCAATGTGCTTTCATTTCCTTACGGCGAACACTGTGTCGGTACTCTTCTGCTTTCATTGGATACATTTCGCCGTGAGTGCCTGCTATATGGTCAAGATTCATGTGAACATATCCTACGGCTTCTGGCACATGGAATAGGCCATTTGTGTGGATTAGACCATGGTCCAGAGATGGATACGTTATGTTCTCAGTTGTTACAGGCTGCTAAAAAAAGTCTTCCTTTATCCTAAGCCTATCGAGACGCCATGTTACTCTCAACTGATACTGATACCAACAAACCTCTTGATCTTCCTGTCATCTGGCGCTTAGCCAAGGTAGCATCCTGTCTTGATACGGCTTTTAATCTTGCAGGCCGCAACATGCTCCCCATTTGGGGGAGCGTTCAGGTGTCTGAACAAACGGCTGGACGAGGCCAGATCAGGCGTCATTGGCATTCGCCCCCAGGTAATCTTTATGCCGCAGTGCGCCTGCCCGTTGCATATCCTTTTGACGGTTCTGAAGCAGCTCCATTTACCGGCACACTGCTTGCTGAAGCATTAAATGCAGAAGGATGGCCGGTGTTGCTTAAATGGCCGAATGATCTTGTACTGCGTCACGAGAAAACAGGAAAACCCCTAAAGGTTTCCGGTACCCTTCTTGAAAAACGAGGTGATATCCTACTGGCTGGTATTGGTGTCAATATGGTGTGGGCACCAACACGTGAACAGCTGCGCGACGATGCTTCACTTGAGGCAACCTGCCTTGTTCGATACCCATGCTCCAATAAAAAAACTTTGCCTACTGCAGAGGCGTTATGGCCACGCCTTGTAAGTCAGCTGTTTTCAGCATATACTCAATCGTCCTCATCTATCAAAGATTGGAAAAAACACGCCGAATCTTTATTATTATGGCGTGGTATGCTGGTGCAACTGCGTGATGGAGATCATAGCATCTGCGGCCGTGTAGCTGGCCTCGGGCCTTCTGGCGGAATTATGCTTGAACATTTTGGTATACAAGAAGAATTTTGCAGTGGTAGTTTACACCTTATCACAAACGAGAGCGCTAATGGCTAATTTAACGGCAATGCTGTCATTTCACAGCATGCCTAACTTGCCTAATTTTGTGCTTTTTTTCTAAACGCCAGCCTTATGCTGAAACAGAAGGGCTAATATTCATGGCCAACAAATCATTTGCAGAAGTGCAGAGGTTTTTAAAAGGCAAAGTAATTCTTGTCGCCAATCGCGGCATTCCAGCTCGACGCATCTGCCGTTCTATTCGTGAACGATTTGATGCCATTGCTGCCATGACAGCCACAGATGTAGATAAGACAGCTCCGGCAGCATCTGCGGCACAGGAATTGTTACTGTTAGGGGCAGAGCCTAGGGCATATCTGGATCTTGACAGCATTATAGCTAAGGCTCGTCAGCGTGGTGTTGTTGGCATACACCCAGGCTGGGGTTTTGCTTCTGAAGATACTCGTTTTCCCGAAAGATGTAAGGCAGCTGGCATAACTTTTATCGGGGCAACAGCAGAAGCCATGAATCTTCTTGGCAACAAAGTGCAAGCTAGGGAGGTTGCCAGAAAACTTGGTATTCCCGTTGTACCAGGTTCAGAATCAGCAGTGGATATTCCTACTGCGCGCAAACTCATCAAAGAAATTGGCTTACCTATCATGCTCAAGGCTGAGGGAGGGGGTGGTGGACGTGGCATCTTTGCCATTCATAATGAGGCTGAATTGGAAGACGCTTTTTTCAAGGCTTCCACTATGGCCCAAGCATCTTTTGGCAACCCTCGCCTCTTTGTTGAAAAATTCCTTTCCGATGTGCGTCATATAGAAATTCAAGTCATTGCTGATATGTACGGTAATGTTTTCGCCTTTGACGAACGCGACTGTTCCGTGCAGAGAAACCATCAGAAACTTATTGAAATCACGCCATCCCCATGGACCGGCATTACACGAAAACTGCGTGACCGCCTCAAGGATTATGCTCGTCGGCTTGTTCGTGCTGTTGGTTATCATTCATTAGCCACAGTAGAATTTTTGGTTACGGCGGACGGTACGCCATATTTGATTGAAGTGAACACTCGTCTACAGGTTGAACACGGTATCACTGAAAGTCGTTATGGCATTGATTTGGTTGAAGAGCAGATTGCAGTGGCATTTGGCGCAGAATTGCGCTTCCGTGAAGATAATTTACGTCCATCATACTGTGCAATGCAGGTGCGTATCAACTGTGAGAATCCACAGGATAATTTTGCCCCAAATTCAGGCCTTATCTCGCGATATGTATCTCCCGGTGGACCAGGTGTACGACTTGACTCCAATATCTGCGCCGGCTACGAATTTCCTGCGAATTATGACTCCGCCGGCGCCCTGCTCATCTCCTATGCTCCAGATTGGGAAAAAACTCTAGCCATCATGACACGCGCTCTTAATGAATATGCCATTGGTGGTATCAAAACGACTATCCCCTTTTTCCGTCAGGTACTCAAGCATCCGCTCTTTCGCAGTGGTAATATTAACACCTATTTTATCGCTGAACATCCCGAGCTGATGTCATATACCGACTTGGCACCAGAGGGTGAACGCCTAGCAAAACTCGTGGCAGAGATTTCTGCAAAGGGATATAATCCCTTTGTACAATTGGGGCAGTATCGTTCAATAGATACACCTGCACTTGGCGAATTTGCCCCTGTATTGCCACCTGTTGACTCGGCGTTGCGTCGTAAGCCATCCCCCTATCCGCACGGAGATCGCAAGGCCACTCTCGATTTTATTCGCGACTCCGGGTATGTGCATTTTACCGATACAACGACACGTGATCAGACACAGTCCAATTCTGGAAATCGTTTTCGCCTTGCTGAAGACCGATTGCTTGGTCCTTATCTTGACAACGCCGGCTTTTTTTCATTGGAGAATGGTGGCGGAGCCCATTTCCATGTGGCCATGTTGGCCAATATGACCTATCCATTCAGTGAGGCTCGAGAGTGGAGCCACTTTGCACCTAAGACGCTCAAACAGCTTTTGGTTCGTTCCACAAACGTGCTGGGGTATACACCTCAACCCCGCAATCTTATGCTCAAAACAGGTGAAATGATCTGCGACCATTATCAGGTTGTACGCTGTTTTGATTTTCTTAATCATGTTGAGAACATGAGGCCCATTGCTGAAGTGGTCATGAGTCGAAAAGACGTCATATTTCAACCAGCGCTTTCCATGTCGTATGCTAAGGGCTTTGATGTTAAACACTATCTTGATGTTACTGAATCTATGCTGCGCATGGTGGCAGACATCATGGGGGTTAGTCTTAAGGAAGCATCGCGCAATATCATTCTGGGTATGAAGGACATGGCCGGTATTTGTCCACCGAGATTCATGAAGGAAATTGTCACAGCGTTGCGCAAGGCATGGCCGGAGCTAGTGTTACATTACCACCGGCACTACACTGATGGCCTTTTTGTTCCTGCCTGTGGAGCAGCGGCGGCGGCTGGCACACATATTATTGATGTGGCGCTTGGATCTTCGGTTCGTTCCTACGGTCAGGGTGATGTACTCGCCACTATGGCTTATATGGAGGATGAACTTGGACTCACCTGCAATCTGGATAAAAATGTCCTGCGGGATGCTAATTTTGTCTGTAAGCAGATCATGCCCTACTATGACCGCTACTGCTCCACATATTTCAAAGGCATAGACTATGATGTAACACGGCATGGAATGCCCGGCGGGGCAACTTCCTCTTCACAAGAGGGCGCCATGAAACAGGGTTACATCCATCTTCTGCCATATATGCTAAAATTTCTTGAAGGAACACGTCAGATTGTTCGTTACCACGATGTAACCCCAGGTTCACAAATTACGTGGAATACGGCATTCCTTGCGGTGACAGGTGCCTGGAAGCGGGGAGGGGAAGAAGAAGTACGCTATTTGCTCGAAGTATTGGGGCATGCCACGCGCACACCTGAAAATGAATTGACCGATGAAATGCGTCAGGCACGCTTGCATATTTACCGTGATTGTAATGATGCGTTCCGCAATCTTTTGCTTGGCAAGTTTGGCAGGTTACCTTTGGGCTTCCCAGCAGACTGGGTGTATCGTAGCGCCTTTGGTTCAGACTGGAAGAACGCTATAGCAAGCCGTACGGAGGTATCACCGCTTGAATCACTGCCAGACATAAACCTGGCTGCTGAAGAAAAATCCTGTGCCGATATTTTAAAACGTCAACCCACAGAGGAAGAATTTGTTCTCTATCTTAATCACCCAGCGGATGCTTTGAAGACAATCCAGTTTCGTGCGCAATTTGGTGATCCCAACAATCTTCCTTTGCACGTCTGGTTTGAAGGCATGAAAGTAGGTGATGACCTTAATTTTAACGATAGTAGTGGCAAACCTCACCATTTGCACTTGCTGGGGATTTCCCGTCCCAATCCGGCGGGCATGTCTGTTTGTCGCTATGTACTGGATTCAGAATTCCTCAACTGTGAGGTACAAGTCGCTCGTCCTACGGGTACTGCGGGAACTGAAATCCTTATGGCTGATCCTGCCGATAAATATCAAGTTGCAGCACCCAGTAATGGAGATCTGTGGGTAATGTATGTGCATCCTGGGGATTTGGTAAAGGCAGGTGAAGAACTATTTAATGTATCAATCATGAAGCAGGAGAAGGCTGTACTTGCTCCTGTGGATGGGATTGTAAAGCGGGTGCTTAAGACTGCCGACTTCAAGGAAAGCAAAAAGATGGTTTCGGTCAAGGAAGGTGAACTTATTGTTGAATTAGGGCCAGTGCCTCGCGTTTGTCCCAACGAGGCTTGTGGCCAGCCCATCCCTATGGATAATACCGCCTATTGTCCTTATTGTGGTACTCGTGTGAATTAGTGTGTTGTATAAAAGGATGCGAGATTTTGTAGACAGTTTCCTTATGGCACTGTAAGATTACTTCAAATAGAACGGTTTTGTTTCCTAACCCGGAGGAAAACATGACTAAGACTTCCGCCAAGTCTGCACAGGCAAAAACCAAGGGCACTGCAACTGAAACTCCTCAAAAAAAGTTGGTGCTTACAGGTGCCGACATTGTGCAGATTGGCCCAGAAGCGGAAATGCTCGTCGGTGGTAAAAACTACAACACTGCTCTCATCAGTCAGATTGAAGGCATACAGGCACCATTCTTTCGTGCCATATCTTCTCTGGCTTTCCATCGTTTGATGGACGAAACTAGAGTTAAGGGGAGTATTGTTCGTGGCATTGTGGACCGGGAATACGGTCGCATAGATTGGAATGACCCTGAAATCAACCGGGATCCAGAATTCTTACAAAAATTTGTTCGCCAGCTTGGCAAGCAGATTCACGAGGCTGCAGTAGCAGATGGTGAACCAGCCAAAACAAAGTTGCGCACTTTTGTGAATACCGTTGTTGATGGATTTGCCACATCACCGGAGGGTATCGACCAATTACGCAAACGTTCCATCATGGTGCAATCTGCTATCCTTTCCGTTGATGTGCCCCCAGATGTCGATGCCGCTGTACGCAATGCGTATCAGGCTATTTGCAAGGATAATGGGGATGACATGACGCCTGTGGCAGTGCGGTCCTCTGCAGCGGGTGAAGATTCACGCAAAAAAGCATTTGCAGGCTTGCAAGATACATATTTGAATATGGTAGGCGAGGACAATGTTGTCGAAGCCTATCACTGGGATTGCGCTTCTGCCTATAATTTACGGTCCATGACATACCGTCGAGAGGCTATTCTTGACGCTTTGGCAAAGGCGGAAGAAACGGGTGATGAGAGTATTGCTGAAAACGCAAAGAAAGAATGGGCTATTGAAAACACTTCCCTTTCAGTTTGCATGATGCAGATGATCAATCCGGTTATTTCCGGTACTGCTTTTGCTGCTGATACCGCCACCGGCTGCCGTGGCACCGACCGTAAGGATCTTGTGAGTATTGACGCCAGTTATGGCCTCGGTGAAGCCGTAGTAGGCGGCAAAGTTACCCCTGACAAGATGTATGTGTTCAAGCGGGATGATGGCGGTGAAGTGGTTATCCGCCATATGGGCTGCAAAGATATGAAGATCGTCTATGACGAACGTGGTGGTACCAGGGAAGTGCCAGTGCCAGAATTGGAGGCTTTACGTTGGGCGCTTTCCCTCAACCAAGCCGAACGCGTGGCTAATGGCGTGCGTGCTGTAAGCAAGGCCTACGGTGGCATCATAATGGATACTGAATTCTGTATTGATGCCAAGGATCGCCTTTGGTTTGTTCAGGCTCGTCCAGAAACACGCTGGAATGAAGAACTTGATCTACACCCGACAACTATTTTCATGCGTCGGCGTGAAGTGGATCCCAAAGCTGCAAAAAATGCTGAAGTGTTGCTTGTCGGCAATGGCGCTTCGCGTGGGGCGGGGCAGGGCACTGTTCGTTATTTACGCTCAGCTCTTGAGATGAATAAAGTATCCAAGGGCGACGTACTCGCTGCAGAACGCACAGATCCTGATATGGTGCCCGGCATGCGCGTGGCTTCGGCCATTATGGCGGACGTGGGGGGCGACACAAGTCATGCCGCAATTACTTCACGTGAACTTGGTATAGCTGCAGTTATCGGCATTCAACATTTGGATGTCCTACGGGCCTTAGATGGTGCTGAAGTAACCGTAGATGGAACACATGGAAGGGTATATCGTGGCCTCCTGCCCCTGCATGAAGTTGGTGGCGAGATGGATGTATCCAAATTGCCCATCACTAAAACCAAGGTCGGTTTGGTGCTGGCTGATGTGGGGCAGGCGCTCTTTCTTTCGCGTTTGCGTCAATTTAAGCAATTTGAGGTCGGTCTGCTTCGTGCTGAGTTTATGTTGGGCAATATTGGCGTACATCCAAAAGCATTGGAGGCTTTTGATAACGGAGAATTGGACACGGTCGTACAGGCAAAGCTGAAAGAGCTGGAGGACAAACTTTCAAAGATTCTGCGAGAGCAAATGGCTGTAGGCCTCATAAGTAATACATTTAACCTTCGCGAGTACGTGGGTGAAGTAACTGGGCTCGCTGCCGAAGTCGAAGGGCTGGCAGAATCAGCCAATGAACATAATGCAGAAGAGCTATTGTTACAGCACCGTAAAATGCGAGAGCTGGATAACAAAATTGATCAGCATATGGAGCGTGCTACACGACGTTTAGAAATACTTAAAACCTCTAACGATTTAGCTGAACATGTACGTATCATAATGGGCTATGATGATGAGCTTGCACTGCTCAACCCCAATGATCCTGAAGCAGCCAAACGAGCTTCAGAAATTGAGGCCAGTGTTGAGGCCCATGTGCGTGGTATACGGGAACTTCCTGTAGTTTCCCATGTGCTTTCAGAAATCAATCGATTGCGCGAGGAAGTTGGCTTACGTTCTGGTTTGAAGAAGGAAATGGATGATGTTCGAAATCTCCCAGAAAAAATTCGAACTCTCATCAAATCTCGTGGGTTCCGTACAGGCAAAGAACATTATGTCCAGACTCTTGCGCAGAACCTCGCGCTTTTTGCCATGGCATTTTATGGCAAGCCTATCACATATCGTACAACGGACTTCAAGAGCAATGAGTACCGAAATCTTTTGGGCGGTAATCTCTTTGAACTCATGGAAGCCAATCCTATGTTGGGCTATCGTGGAGTGTCGCGAAATATTCATGACTGGGAGATTGAAGCATTTAAACTTGCACGGGGTATGTATGGCGGTTCCAATCTGCGTATGATGTTGCCCTTTGTACGTACTTTGGAAGAAGCACGGTCAATGAGGACATATCTTGAGCAAGTTCATAAACTCAAGAGTGGTCAGGATGGCCTAAAGATCATACTTATGTGTGAGCTACCATCCAATGCCATACTCTCCAAGCAGTTCATTACAGAGTTTGATGGTTTTTCTATCGGTTCGAACGATATGACTCAGATGGTGCTTGCAACGGACCGAGACAACGCAAGGCTATCTCATATCTACGATGAAGAGGATCCGGCTGTCGTATGGTCGATCCTTTCCAGTATCTTCACGGGACAGAAGTACGGTAAAAAGGTCGGTTTCTGCGGACAAGGAGTTTCCAACAGTATCATTTTGCGTGGATTGGTTGCTATTGCCGGCATTACATCGGCTTCTGTTGTGCCGGATACTTATTTCCAGACTGTCTTCGATATTGCTGCTGTTGAGGCTGATAATCTTACGGCGAAAGATTTAGGCAAATGGCTTGCACAACAGCACCATAAGCGTCTAGCAGACCTTATGGAAAAGGCTGGCTATGGACATATTCTCAAGAAGTATACGGAACCACAGGATATGTTGGAATGGTATGAAGGGGAATTACAGCGGCGACATGAGCAGTTCCGTGAGCATCTCGATACCCCCAAAGAATCGTTCTATCGTTCGGAGCTTGAAGGCTTCCGTGCAACTTTTCATAAGCCAGTTATCTACGCCACATGGAATTGGGACGAAACTGTTGAAGATGCCTTACACCATGCCGGCTTTACAACCTTTGATGAGCAATTTGCCGCCATGGAGAAGTCGCGCATGCTGAATGATTGACATGTTGTACCTTTTAGTGAGTTGTTCCATTATGTTGCTGTAAATCCATATTTATTACCTCCTAGAGAATGGATAAGCTACACAAAGGCGTGGTATTAGCAACCACGCCTTTGTTATAAAAATAGTTTTTTAGTGCTACAAATGGATTTCTCGAAGCTTTTATAGTTTTGATACTGTCTAAAAACTGGACAGCTTTGATATTTGCTTGAAAAAAATTAATCATTGATGCTTTTGTGGAGGAATGGGTCGCCCCTGTGATGCGTCAAATCTGGAACGCTCTGTCGCTGGACGGAACACCCCACGAAGTACTGTCAACTTTTTTAGACGGTCTGCTGGCAGCTGTGGTTGAAGCACCAATGTTGCCCTGGCTCTGGAGCCACGAAATTCTGAATGCCGGAGGATGTCTACGTCAGAAGGTTGTGGCCCATATCCCAAAGCAAAGGTTTACGACCCTATGCAATGTTTTCGCAGTCGTACAAAAGAATGGAAATGTACGAGGAGATGTCATCCCAAGCTTTGTACTAACCGCCGTCATGGGAGTTGTAATACTGCCCTTGGCAGCACGAGATGTCTTCGAAGGGGTTACTGCTGTTTCCATGCCGGACAGGGAGGCGCTGCGACGGCACGCGTTACATACTCCTGCACCGTATGATGAAGCTGGAAGGAGAAACACTGTGCCTGTGAGATTGTTCATTGCTCTAGTCGCATGTTTCCTGACCGCATGTGTGGATACAGGGGATACGGCATTCCAGGGCTATGTTGAAGGCGATTATATCTATCTTGCCTCGGCGATAGCCGGACGACTGGAAGCCCTGCCACAACCCAAAGGCACACTTGTGGGTAGGAATGCCGTATTATGCTACCTAGAATCTGACTACGAACGACAGGCCCTCAGCGCTGCCGAGGCAAACTTGGATGCGGCTAAAGCAACTCTAGAGGATATGGAACACGGCCGCAGGCCGGAGGAAGTGTCTATGGTCAAGGCCCAGTTACGTCAGGCTAAGGCCGATGCATCCAACGCGCAGCAGCAGTTACGCCGCTATGAAGCATTACGCAAAAGCGGTGGCGTTTCCCAGCGCGCGTTGGATGACGCCCGGGCTCGTGCCAAGACCACATCTGCACGAGTGACTGAACTGGAGAGTCAGGTAGACGTGTTCAACCTACCTGAACGCGATTACAGGCTTAAGGCGCAGCGCTCTCTGGTGGCGGCGGAACTGGCCCATGTCGGGCAAGCGCGATGGAATCTGGCGCAAAAGGAATTGAAAGCCCCGGCTGCAGGACTGATAGTGGACACACTATACCGGGAGGGAGAATGGGTTGCGGCGGGCAGTCCCGTAATCCAGCTTCTGCCGCCGGGAAATGTCAAAGTACGTTTTTTTGTCCCAGAGAAACAGCTGTCACGCCTGTATCCTG
>JAFTDG010000130.1 GCA_017454325.1 Desulfovibrio sp.
GGATCCGGCACAACTGGCCCGTGAAGAGGCCCTCAAGACGCGTCTGCGGGATCGCTGTATGCGCTTCAGGCGACTGCTCTCTGCCAACAAGGCAGCACTCGAAGCCATGAGTGATGTGGAAGAGCACCTAGCTGGCCCGCGTCCTTTTGATATGGCCTATGTGCAGGCGGTCTGTACACGGGCTGTTTCTGCAGTGTTTCGCATGGTGCGCGACATCAACCAGCTTTCCGACAATGCCTATGCCTCGCTGCAGAAGGCCTTTGAGCGTGTTCAGGCTGCCATGCAGGCGCAGCTCGCTGTAATAACATCTGTGGATGGCCCGTTTATTATGCCCCTATCGGCCATCAGACTGGCAGACATGCCGCTGGTGGGCGGCAAAATGGCCAATCTGGGAGAGGTGGCCGCGCATGTGGGCATGGATGTGCCTGACGGTTTTGCCGTTACCACGAGCGCATATTATGCGTTTATGGAATATAACGGACTGCGTACGGAATTGGAGCGGCGCATCCAGTCCACAGATATGGATAGTCTTGATGCGGTCTTTAGCCTTGCAGCAGCTTTGCAGCAGGCCATCCTGACCGCACCAGTACCGCCGGAGCTGGAACGCAGTATTACGGATGCTGTGGAAGCCATGAAAAAGCGCTGTGGGGGGGAGCTGCTGCTGGCACTGCGCAGCAGCGCCGTGGGCGAGGATGGACCGGGGATTTCCTTTGCCGGCCAGTACCGTTCTGAGCTCAATGTTCCCCCAGAGGAGGCATGCCACGTCTGGAAGGAGATCGTTGCCAGCAAGTATGCCATTACGGCCATGAGTTATCGCTATCAGCATGGCATACCCGACGATGCCGCTCCCATGTGTGTGGGGGTATTGGCCATGGTGCCGTCAGCCGCAGGTGGCGTGGTCTACAGTCGCGATCCGGTGGCTGCAGCGCAGGGGCAAGAGCAAGTGCAGCTCAATGCCGTGCCGGGGCTTGCCCAGGGGGTAGTGGACGGTGCTGTCACGCCAGATGCCTATATTTTTAGCCGAACCAATCCACCCCGCCTGTTGCGCAAGACTGCGGAGAGGAGCGGTACTTCCTGTATTACGGATGCACAGGGCATTTTTCTGGCACGAGTGGCATTGGCTCTGGAGGAATACTACAACGAACCGCAGGATGTGGAATGGGCGCTCAATGCCCGTACCGGGCGCGTTGTTGTGCTGCAGAGCCGCCCTTTGCGTACGGTTGACGTCGCTGCAGAGCAGGAACAGACGCCACCGAACGAGGATGCCCCCAATGCCTCTCAGGAGGATGCTGACGCAGTGGCAGGCCTTTCCATACTGGCCAGCGGAGGTGTGGCCGTCAGCCCAGGGGTGGGCATAGGGCCGGTATTTGTGGCCCGCAAGGAGGCGGATATGCTCTCCTTTCCCCAGGGAGGCATACTGGTGGTGGAACGGGCTCTGCCACGGTGGGCACCTTTGCTTTCGCGTGCAGCGGGCATGGTGAGCGAAACCGGGGGTATGGCTGGCCATTTGGCATCTGTGGCGCGGGAATACCGTCTTCCTGCTATTTTTGGGTTGGAAAATGCCTGCGCTATGCTGCACGGTGCGGGTGAAGCAACGCTGGATGCCCGCAGATGTGCCGTATTTGCCGGTGCACAGCCACAGCTTGCCACTGTTCCAGCACAAGCGCCCAACTTCATGAAGGGCAGCCCTGTGTACCGGAGGCTTGAGGCTGTGGCACGGCTTATGGTGCCCCTGCATTTGCTGGACCCCGCCTCGCCACAATTTGCACCGGAACACTGCACCACGTTGCACGACATTACGCGCTTTTGTCATGAGAAATCAGTGGAACTCATGTTTGATGCGGATTCCGTAAGTCAGAGCCTGGGCAAGCAGCTCAAGGCCGGCGCCAAGCTGCAGTACTGGGTTATTGATATGGGTGGCGGCTTTCGCAGGCATATAGATGGTTCCGTGGTGGATATTGCGGATATATCCGGTGCGCCCATGCTGGCCTTGTGGGACGGGATGGTCGCCGTGCCCTGGGCCGGGCCGCCTGCGGCCAGTGCAGCCGGTTTTATGAGTGTTATGCTGCAAAGTACCATGAACCCTGATTTGGAAAGTACGGCGCCAAACGTCATGGCGACGAAGAATTTTTTTATTATTTCAGATAATTATATGCTGCTTCAGGCCAGATACGGCTACCATTTTTGCACGGTAGAAAGTCTGGCCGGTGAGAACAGCCATGAAAACATCGTCAGTTTTCAGTTCAAGGGCGGTGCTGCAGACTGCGCCCGCCGGCGTTTGCGTGTCCGCATGGTGGCGGATTTGCTGGAGGCGCACGGGTTTCGTGCTGACGTGAAGGAAGATTCCCTCTTTGCCGTGGCTGAAGATTTTTCGGCAGAGGATATCCTGCGCAAGACGCGTTTGCTGGGCTACCTGCTTATCCATACCCGGCAGGTGGACATGATTATGCTGGAGGCGGAGCGCGCAGCAGCCCTCAAGGCCAAGCTCGCGGCAGACATGGATGCCTTTGCCAACCGCCCTTTGCCGGGGACCGTATGATATGCGGACGCTGCACAGCCTAAAAAGGGGAGGACATCATATTCCTATGAATATCGACAAGATTTTTCAAAAGATTGAAGATTATTCCCGTCATTTTTCTGACAAGGCACTTTGGGACAAGGCCGCCAGAGTGGCCAAAAAAATTGGCTACGAAACCCTACGCAGCGTGCTCATTCTTTTTTATACGCTTGAAAATCCTCAAGTGCCGGCCAAGGTGCGTGCGGTTATTTTGGGTGCTCTTGGTTATTTCATCCTGCCTGTGGACCTTATTCCCGACTTTATTCCCGTGGTTGGTATGTCTGATGACATAGCCATTGTGGCTGCTGCCATTGCCTATGCCGCCATGTACATCACACAGGAGGCCAAGGATAAGGCCGATGCCAAGCTGAAAACGTGGTTTGGCTAGATTTTTTGACACGTGCAGCCGCATTCTCTCACAGGGGTAGGGGGGCGGGGCGGAAAAATATGCCGGTTTTCTGACATCTGGATGGAGCAGTGCCGTGTTTTTACAGTATTTCTAGACTTTTTCTCAAGTTGGCACGATTACTGCTATATGAAGAGTGCGGGTTTCAAGAACGAGAGGACAAACCAAAGGAGGGTGATGGATAACAAGTAAAGCTGGTGATACAGGAAATGTTTAACCCCAGGAGGCCATACGGAGAAAACCACTACGCTACAGAGATTTCAGCTCCCAAAAATGTTGCGAACCATTGACAAAAGGAGTGTCGCAAAGAGCCGGACGGCATAGAGCCGCCCGGCTCTTTGCATGGTGTGCCCTGGCAGCGCTAGGCAAAGAATGCTTTGCAAGCAGCAATCTGTAGGTTACTAAAGTTTACAGCAACTATGCCGAAAATAGAAAAAGACATGTAACCCGCATTTTATCCACAAGGAGTTATGATGAGCATCCGCTTGCGAATTATTTTTGGATTTTTGCTCGCCATCATCCTTACCGCTGCTTCGTCTGTTATTCTTGCTTCCTGGCAGATGCGTGAAGATGCTGGTGAGTATTTCAATGCCACGGCACAGCGCCAGCTGGATTTGCTGGATAACCATCTTACCGGCTTCATAGAAGACGTGAAGGGCAATGTGGGCGTACTTATAGATTCTGCCGGCCTTGCCGAAGCATGGCCATCCATGCCTCTGTTCAAAGACAAAACATCGTCATCCCGTTATGTGCATGCCGAACTGGAGGGAGCGGCAGCAGCCAGTATGCGTGTGCTCACCTCCATGCACAAGCGGCACAAGGAATATGTGGAAGTGTACGCCGGTTTTCCTGACGGCCGCTTTGCCACATCTGTTGACGGCAGCACGGTGCCGGCCAACTATGATTCCAGCAAGCGCAGCTGGTATACCCTGGGTAGAGATTCCTCCACAGAGATTACCTATGTGGATGCCTATCTTTCCACATCAGGGGAAACCGTTATCGCAGCCGTAGGCAAGGTGCGTGATGCCTCGGGGAAATTTGTTTCGACCGTGGGCATCGACGTTACACTGAAAAATCTTGCAGATATGATGCGCAAGCTCAATTTTGGAGAAACGGGGCGTTTTCTGCTTCTTGAGCATACAGGCCGTATTCTCTGTGATCCCAAGGATGCGGCAAATACCGGTAAAGTCATTGGCAAGGACACAACCAAGGCAGCCTTTGATATACTCAGGTCTGCTCAGGATGGCCCCCTGACTCTGGAATATGACGGCATTGAAATGCGCGGCATGGTGCGCACGGCTTCCTGTGGCTGGAAAATCGTAGCCTTGCAGGCCGAAGCAGAAATCAATGCCCGAAGCAACAGTGCCATCCTGCGCATGGTTATCCTATCCTGTGTCGTGGCCTTACTGCTCATAGGTTTGGGCCTGCTTATTGCCCGAAGCATCAACAGACCTCTGGCTCGGCTTGTAGGGGCCATGGATGCAGTGGCCGACGGCGATCATAAGGCCGTGCCTGACAAGACCGGTTTTTACAAGGAATTGCTTACGCTGCGTAATGCCCTCTCCAAAATGGTTAAGGCAAATGTGCATTCCCTGGCCCTTGCGCAGAAAAAATCCAAGGAAGCCGAGCGCGCTGTGGAGGCAGCACAAGAGGCCACAGCCAAGGCCGAGGAGGCAACGCGTCGTGCCGAGGCGGCCCGGTCTGAAGGCATGCACACTGCCGCCGAACGACTTGAAGCCATGGTCAATGCCATTTCTGCCGCCAGCAGTCAGCTCTCAGCCCAGATTGAGCAGTCTGACCGCGGAGCGGTGGAATCTTCCCAGCGTCTGTCTGAAGCCGCTACGGCCATGAATGAAATGAATTCCACCGTGCAGGAAGTGGCCCGCAATGCTTCCTCCGCCGCCACGGTTTCCGGCGAAACGCGCAATAATGCCGAGGAAGGGCAGAAAATCCTCACCAATGCCATGTCCAGCATTAACCAGGTGCAGAAGGTCTCCATGGAACTTCGGGACGACATGGGCACACTGCACAATCATACCCAGAACATCAGTCAGATCATGAACGTCATCTCCGACATCGCCGACCAGACCAACCTGCTGGCCCTCAATGCCGCCATTGAGGCAGCCCGCGCGGGCGAGGCCGGACGGGGCTTTGCCGTTGTGGCCGACGAAGTGCGCAAACTGGCAGAGAAGACCATGGCTTCCACCAACGATGTGAGCCAGGCCATTACGGCCATTCAGGGGAGCGCCCAGCAGAGCGTCAACCGCATGGAAGAAGCCCTCAGCGAGGTGGAGCAGGCCACCAGCCTGGCGCAGCAGTCCGGCGAGGCCCTGCAGCAGATTGTGCGCAATGTGGAAGACACGGCAGACCAGGTTCGTGCTATAGCCACGGCCTCGGAAGAGCAGTCTGCCGCCAGTGAGGAGATCAACCAGTCCATCACCACGGTCAACGAAATGTCTGGGCAGACAGCGCAGGCCATGAACGAAGCGGCTAAGGCCATTTCTGACCTGGCGATGCAGACAGAACGCCTCAGCGCGCTTATTGAGGAGATGAAACATGCGTAACGGGAGGCGGACACGGTAACGTCATCCCGCGCTGCAATTCCATTTGTACGCACAGTGTATTGAAAATGGTGATACCCAATGCCGGGCGGCTGCTGCTGCCCGGCATTTTTTGTGCACCCGGCAGGGCGCGTGAACATTGGTACGGGATGCACCCATTCTCAATGCCATTCCCCTGCGCCTTCCCTCATTCTCCAGCCCCAGATTCGCAAACCCTCTTGCCCTGACGCTCCCAGCCCGGCATAGTGCAGGAAATACAGGGCCCTGCGTGCAGACGCGGGGCACAACCAGAGGAGACAGATATGAAGAATACGGCAGCCATAAAAAAACGCAGGGCCAAGAAAAAGGGAAACA
>JAFTDG010000131.1 GCA_017454325.1 Desulfovibrio sp.
GAAACCCGGAAGCAGAAGCTGCTTCTAATCCGCACACTCTACCAGCGCCTCGGCCTTCTGGAGAATACACATCAACGCCTCGGCCAGCTTCTGCACAATTTCACAGTATCCGATGCGGATATTTTTGAACTGTACCCCGAGGCTTTCCGCCGTTTTCTTGAACTGTCGGATGAAGAGCCCGTAATATCACATGAAGAGCCTCCGGCAGAGGACATCGACATCACTGAAGTTGACCTTGATGCTTGGGATCCCTTTGCCACGAAAGCACCTGCCAGTGACAACGAGATACAGAAGAATGCTCTGCCGGAAAAACGCGACGAGGCAGCTTTTTTTGCTTCTTACATCGAAAACCACTGGGTGGAAGAACTGCATCATCTGGCCGACGACGTCGCCATGCAAAAATTCTACATGCTCCCGGGACAGGATTTTTCGGCACTGGTCAGCGAACTCGCCACAGGTGCCGCAAGGCTTGCCTTGCGCGACCAGATGGCAGCTGCCTTTCGCAAGGCATCAGCATACGCCAATACGCAAAAGGAAAGCATTGTCCGCCAGCAGGCGGGCATTGCTGCCCATGTGCTCAACAGCTACGTTGATTGGCTGGGATTTGACCCGCAGCGCAAGTCAGAAGCAGAGCGCACAGTCAAGGCGGGAACAGGCAGCTCCGTTATTTTTTCGCCACAGCCTCCAGTAAAAGGTTTCCCCACACTGTCCGAAACGCCAAGTCCATATACCAACGCATGGTTCAGCGATTGGTTGAAAGCACTTTATGCTCTGATCATGGACAATGTGAACTTTGACGGCGAACAAACCGTCAATGTGGAAGAAAATCTTGTTCTCGGCGGCATAATACAGCGTTTTACAGCAGAAGCATAACACCGCAGAAAACACAAACACACGTTAGGGAGCCCTTTTTCTCCTTGAAAAAAAACGCGTCGGAATAAAAATGCACATATCATACAGCAACGATACGCAACGCGGTGCAGGGCATGGTATCCTGACCTGCAGGGATGCGCCTTTCACTAAAGGCAATTACAGCATTGCCATTGAACGGGCCTCAGACCGTCTTTTTCTGTCTGGCAACAGTGAGTGGGGAGCACAGCAGACATACTTGCCAGTCAGCATAGCCAAGGCGCACACCGAGGAACTGCAACTTCTTCTGGGCCCGGCAATCGTCGACCAGCTGGATACGCAGGAACGCTACCGCATCCATCTTGCCTCCGATGACGGTCTTGCCGCAAAAGCATTGCTGCAGGTTGCCGACATCGCCTACAGTTCCTTCGGTTCCCTGAACAATGCCGTTGCCGTGCCGCCCCCACCCACAGACACAATGCTGTCAGCCTCGCCTGAAGAACCCGCAAATGAACCTGCTGCGGAACAGCAACCAGATGCAATGCTGCCAGACATGGAAACACTGGCAGAAGAAGATACGCATGCTGCAGAAGAGCCCGCTGAAAAATCACATTCTGCAAAACGCTTTCTTATTCCGGTCGCCCTAGTGCTCCTGCTGCTACTTTGCGGCGGGGCCTGGTTTTTCCTGCACACTCCCAGTCAGCAACCTCCCCGTCCGGAAATTACTCCAGATACAGCCACAGAGAACCCGCAACCTCCGGCACAACAACCTCCAGTGCAACAAGCTGCGGCATCAAATACACAGCAGCCTCCAGCTGCGCAGCAAGAAAACATTGTCGCGCCAGCCCCTACGGTAGAAGAACGTGTGAAACTCTTTTTCCAGGGGCAGGAAATAACACCCGAAGCTGCAGCCCGCCTCAGCCGAGAATTGCCCGCAGGCACGCCGGCGGAGCAGGATGCTATATATCGGCTCTATTACTTTGCTGCCGAACACGGTGAAGCCTCTGTACTCATGGACTATGCAGCTTGCCTTGATCCGACGCGGCCGCAATGGGGCAGTATCAATAAAGACGCCGTGGCAGCCTGGGATGTTTATGAAAAAACAAAGTCTGGACGCCCTGAAGCCGCTGAAGCCCAGAGAGCACTGCGCACCTGGCTTGAGCAGCGTGCTCACGACGGCGACGGACAGGCAAAGCACTGGTTACAGCAGCTGCCATAAGGGCCCGACCGACATTCTGGCAGAAAAGGAGTTATTTCATGCGCCTGCGCCATGTTTTCCGTTATCCTGCTCTCCTGCTTGTTCTCCTCCTCATGGGGCTGTGTACCAGCGCCCTGGCACGCGAACCTCTCAAGCAGGAAGGCAAACAGAGCGTCTACCAGCGTGTGGTCACCCATCCCGGCGCACGGCTATATGCCGGCCCGGAAGCCACTGCACAGGTGATACGTGCTGATGTTACCACTTTTACTGTAATGTACATTTACAACCGTCAAGGAGCGCGCCTTGAAGTGGGTGTCAGCAGCAACCACGCCGACGGGTGGATTGACAGTGCCTTTGTGACGGAATGGCCACAGGCTATCACCATGGTTTTTACTGACAGAACAGGCCGTGCCCCGGTGCTTTTTTTCCGCAGCCATGATGCACTGGAACAGACCTGCCGTGCCGACGATATTGCAAGCGAGCTCAACAACTATAGCAAGGTACTGGCCAAGGGCAATGTGCCGCCGGATTTTCCCGTAATTGCCACGGAACCGGCTACTTCCGCCGTATCGGAAAAAAATTTCTACCTTCTGCCCGTCACGGGTATTGACGACCAGTTCTACGAACAGCAGGGGCCACGGTTGATTGAAGTGGCCTCCATCAACCCAGGGCTCAGCGCCCACACCGGAGCCGGAGCACAAGCAACTGCCCCTCAGAACGCAACTGCGCAAAGCACACCCCATGGTGCTGAACTGCGTACGGGCTTTGCCTTTGTCATCGATACCACTATCTCGATGAAACCCTACATCGACCAGACGCTCAAGTTGGTGCGCAGTCTCTATGACGAGCTGGAAAAAAGCCCTCATGCCGACAAAATGGCCTTTGCCGTGGTGGCCTTTCGCAGCAGCATGAAGCGGACTCCCGGCATCGGCTACACGGCCAAGGTCATCTGTGACTTTACCACTGTCAAGGATCGAAAACGTCTTGAAGACGCCCTCGCCGGAGTGGAAGAAGCCACAGTTTCTACACATGACATCAATGAAGATGCTTTCGCAGGCATCAAAGAGGCTGCCGACAGTCTCTCCTGGCAGGATTATGCCAGCCGCGTCATGGTAATGATTTCCGATGCCGGGCCGCTGGGCGCCGGTGATCCAGACTCCCTCACTGGTCTTTCCCCAGAAGCACTGGCCGATTACCTGCGGACACATAAAATATATCTTACCGCCCTGCATGTTAAAAACCCCAAAAGTGTCAAAAACCATGCTTATGCGGCGGAAGCCTATCGCACGCTCACAAAACAGAGCGACAACCAGGCGAGCTATATCGCCCTGGATGCGTCCAATGCCTCCAAGGGGGCGCAGGCATTTGAAAAAACCACACGCGTACTGGCCCAATCCTATGCCAAGGTAGTACAGGCCACGGCAGAGCGGCGCTTTATCCAGCCCCAGAAGATGGAAGCTCCCCGGTCTGCCCCCACTCCGGAAGATGAGGCCCGGCGTATTGCAGCCAGCACCGGCTATGCCATGCAGCTGCAGTTCTTTGGTAACAACCAGGGCAGCACTGCCCCCCAGGTTGTCAGGGCGTGGATAGCCGATGCCGATCTGGAAAAACTGGCCGCTGCACAGGGCAACGCCCCGGTGCTGGCTGTAGAACCAGCAGTACTCTTGACCAAAGGCCAACTGAGCAATCTTTACAAGCAGCTTAAACTGCTCCTGCAGAGCAGCGAGCAGGCTTTCTTGAACGGTGACACCGACCTGTTTGCACAGATTCTTTCTGCGGCAGCGCAGATGCAGCGAGATCCCGGGCAATTCACCCTGCACCCGGATAGGAATCTTGCCGAAAACGGCCTGCTTGATGAAGTGCTGAACGATTTGCCCTATAAGAGCGTCATCGGCAGTATGACTCGCAAGGATTGGGAAGACATGTCCACCGGACAACGAGATGCCTTTATCAAGCGCATCAAGAGTCTGCTTGCCCGCTACGATGCCTATGACAAGGATTCCACCAACTGGGAAAGCTTCGGTGCGCAAAATCCCAACGACTGGGTCTACCGCGTCCCCTTGAGCATGCTGCCTTAACGCTTTCAGAAACAATGCTGTATACCATTCAAGACCTCACAAAACAGCGCAACCGTGCACAGGGCTATTGCCTGCACATACGCCATTTGTGCATACCAGAAGGCGCACATATTGCCATTACAGGCCCCAGTGGCTGCGGCAAAAGCACCACGCTTGATGTGCTGGGCCTTGCCCTGCAACCGGACACAGCCGCCCGTTTCGCCTTTGCACCACCCGATGGCGTGGTGGACATCATGGACCTATGGCAGCATACGCAGCACGACGCTCTTGCCGCCCTGCGCCTCCGTCATATGGGCTATGTATTGCAGACGGGCGAACTCCTGCCCTTTCTGAACGTGTTAGAAAACATGACCCTCACGGCGCGCATGGCAGGCATACCGACGCCACAGGCCAGTGACACAGCCCATGCTCTGGCCAAACGTCTGGGCATAGAGCATTTGTTGCAGGCCATGCCTTCCACCCTTTCTGTAGGGGAACGACAGCGTGCGGCCATCGTTCGGGCACTCACGCCGCACCCGAAAATCATTCTGGCGGATGAACCAACGGCAGCACTGGATCCCTACCATGCCGCACGCGTTATGGAGGCATTTCTGCAAGCTGTAGACGCCCAGGGTGGCACGCTCATTCTTGTCACTCACAATGCAGACTGGGCGCGTCAGGGCGGCCTGGATGAAATCGCCTTTGTACTGGAGACAGGCGAAAACGGCGTCACCGCAGTGCTGGACAACAGCACGCATTTTTCTCCTGACAGTGAGGAGAACCGTTCATGCTGCAAAGACTCCAACTAGCCATCGGCCTTGCCACACGGGATTGGCGGCACGAGCGCACTCTTTCCCTCTGCGCCGTGTTGGCTCTCGCCAGCATGCTGACCCCCCTGCTCGTGCTGCAGGGGCTCAAAAACGGCATTGTCTCAGGCATGCGGGAACGCCTTCTGGAAGATCCTGCCGTCCTTATCATTACCCCCAAGAGTGATACGGGCCGTTATTCCCGTGAATGTATCACCCAACTGGGTCAAATGCCCGGTGCCCGCTTTGCCATTGGCCGCACACGCGAAACCGCTGCTGATATGACGCTGCAAAATGGCAGCAATGGTGGCACGGTCAGCGTTGCCATGGAACCCTGTGCCCCTGGAGAGCCAGTGCTTGAGCACTATGGCCTGCCCGTGCCACAGGACGGGGAAGAACCGGAAATCATCCTTTCCACGCCAGCCGCCAAGGCGCTGGGCCTTGCCAAAGGAGAGATTGCCACAGCACGTCTTGGACGCCGCACCCCGGAGGGCAAGCTGGAATCCACCACACTGCGCTTCAGGGTAACGGGTATCCTGCCCCCGGAAGTTGCGGACAGACGCATGGGGTTTCTTTCGCAGAGTGTGCTGGAAGATGTGGAAAACTACCGCGACTATATTGCAGTACCCTCCAGGGGGTTCCTCGGACGTCCCCAGGAGGGGCAAAGGGCATATGCCGCCTTCCGCCTGTATGCCGTTGACCTTGATGCTGTAGAAACACTGGCAGAAGCTCTGCAAAAACAGGACATTGAAGTGCGCACCAGGGCGCGGGAAATCGCCGGCATCCGACTGCTGGAAACTGCCATCAATCAGGTTATCCTGATTATTTCCCTGGCCGTAGGCACTGGCTTTGTAGCCTTTACCCTAAGCTCTGTGCAGGGCGCCGTACGCCGCAAGCAACGTATGCTGGGCATACTGCGCTTGCTGGGTTTTCCACATGCAGCGCTCTTGCTCTATCCTGTCACACAAGCTTTGCTGACTGCCACAGCAGGGCTGATGCTTGCCGGTTGTCTGTATGCCGCTGTCAGCCGGGCTATCGCCCAGGCCTTTGCCGGACAGGCTGCCCCTCTGACATGCGACCTCACCCTGGGGGATGCGACCTGGGCTGCCGGCATTGTGCTGCTGCTTTCCCTGCTTGCTTCAGCCAGAGCGGCATTTGCCGCTGCTGCTGTTGAGCCATCCATGGTCATTCGTGAGGTATAGCTATGCAGGTATCACATATAGTTCTGACGTTGCTGTGCCTCATGGGAACACTGGCCATTTCCCCTGCACCGGCCCTGGGCGCCTTCAAGTCTTCGGCAGATGTGGTCACAAATCCGGAGCAGGCATGGAACCCCAAACCAGCGCAAGACGATATCATCCTGCCCATGCCCTGTGGCCTTGGCCTGGCCATGCGCCCTGTAGGCGTGCCCTCAGGGGGCCTGCTGCGTGACCGCCACTTCACCATGGGCATCAACAACACAGCCAACGAAGACAGGCAGCTCTATGAGGGCAGCTTCAAAGGGTACATTGCCGCCCCCTTCACTGCCAGGGATCTGCCCGAGGCATGGCGTTCCCGCCTCGCCCCGTCAGGTGGGGGGGATGGATATACATACTACTTCATTGGCAAATACGAAATCAGCCAGGCCCAATGGGAGGCTGTTCTTCAGGCCGTGGATGCCCAGGGCACAGAGACGGCCTCTTTGTGTCCCAAATTCGGCAAAGGGTTCAATGTGCCCAAGGGAGGGATTTCCTGGTTTGACGCACAGGAATTTTTGCAAAAATACAATGCCTGGCTTGTTGCAACGCATGCCACGGCACTTCCCCATTTTGAAGGCACAAACAATATCGGCTTTTTGCGCCTGCCCACGGAAGAAGAATGGGAATTTGCAGCCCGCGGCGGTTCACGCGTACCTGAGGAAGAACGAGACAATACTGATATTTTTCCCCTGAACGGCAAGGAGCTCAAGGATTACGGTGTCTTTACCGGGCAGGAGACGCTGCACGCACCGCTGCCTCTTGGTTCGCGCAACCCCAACCCTCTGGGGCTCTACGACACCGTGGGCAATGTGCGCGAAATGGTAGACGGCTTCTTCCGCCTGTCCATTGCCGATATGAGCGATACCGGAGCCGTGTACCACAGGCTGCACGGCGCTGCGGGCGGCACGCTCTGCAAAGGTGGCAGTTATCGCAGTACGGCTGATACTGTACGGCCTGGCTGGCGGGACGAAGTACCCCTGTACACAGCGCAGGGGCCGAGCCGCCCAGCGGATTTGGGCCTGCGCCTCGTGCTGGCAGGCCTGAATATTCCCAATGCCCAGCGCCTGCAAACCCTCAAGGAAGAAAACCGGCACCCGCAACAGCAACCAGCCCCATTACGCAAGGCAGAAGGGCCTCTGCACCTGCAAAAGGACATTCCTCCCCTTGAAGCACTGGATGCCATTGCCGCCACAGCTTCTACAGCGGAAATGCAGGCCAATCTCGCACAGCTGCGCACTATCCTGCAGGACCGCCAGAATGCCCAGGACAGACAGCGCGCAAGTGCCCTTGAACAGATTGCCCGCTCACTCCTCTATCAGGAAGAAACTATTCGCGCCTTTGCCTACCGCTATGTCACTGCGCAAAAAGCACTGCAAAACTTCATGCAGCTTGAGGCCAAGGCAAGCTCAAAGGCCGAAAAATCACAGGCGGCCAAGATGATGCACGAAGTACGCCAAGACATGCAGGGCTATGTAGATACCCTGCTGCTGGCCGCCAATTATTACCGGAACTGCCTGAAAATCGTCAAAGGGCTGGAACAGTCAGAAATACGCCGACTGCTGACACAGTTCCGGCAGGAGTATGCAGGGGAGGCCATTTTCAACGTACATATGCGCGACAACATCGCCACGCTGGAAAAGCACCTCAGCGCCGTCCGCAGCAAGGGCATGGACATGCTGAATGCCACCCAGATTGTGCGGGATATTGTGCCGCAACGTCACCTCAAGGCGTTGCCTCTTTAGCAGTCCACGCATAATACTGCTCTGCCTCGCCCAGGTGGTTCAGCACCACAGAGGGCTGCTGCTCTTCTTTTGCAAGATCTTCCCGCGTGGCCTCACCGCTAAGCACAAGGATGGAATCAATGCCTGCATTGCGGGCCAGCTTCATATCCGTGCTCAGGCGGTCTCCCACCATAACCATGGCCTCTTTTGCGTAGCGTGACAGCAAGGGAGCGAGGACTGCAGGATCGGGCTTGCCAAAGATGAACTGCGGCGTACGGCCCGTTGCCGTGGCATAGAGCCGGATAAAGCTGCCCACATCCGGCAGGGGGCCTTCCGGTGAGGGACAGACCAGGTCTGGATGCGTGGCGAGAAAAAGCACTTCCGGTTTTTGCAGCAGCAAAGCCGAACGCGCCAGTTTTTGATAGGTGAGTTCCGTATCATAGGCAAGCACGACCGCCTGGGCACCTTCATCGGTAAAAAGGAGCTCCGGCATGCGCTTGTGCAGATCGGCCTGAAAATCAGCATTCCCTACAGGATAAACGCGCACAATGGCATGTGCACGCAAAAAATCCACCAGTGGCGTCACCGGTGAAAGCAGCAGGTCTTCCCGTGCGGGAATGCCCATGCCGTTGAGCTTATCCACATACGTGTGCGGCGACTTTGATGTATTGTTGCTTAAAAAATGGAAATCAAGGTCTTCCCAGTGCCGCTGTATAAAGCTGACAGCCCCGGCAATGGGAATATTGCCAAGATATACAGTTCCATCCATATCCAGAATAAAACACTGTTTGCGCGACCAGTCCATGCGTGCATCCTTCCTTTTTCGTGGCAGGTATGCTAAGCGCCATTTGCATTACTGACAAGAGAGAAGATCGTAAAGGGTTACGCCATGCTCAAGGCTTTTTTTCTCGCAATTCTCGTTCCCCCGGTATATCTCTCACTGCGCCTCTTATGCCAGCGTGCCTGGCCTTTATGGATACGGCTTGCGGGCAGTGCCGCCCTGCTTGTTATTTCCCAGGTCTATACCATTGACTCTCTTGTATTCCGCAATCTCTCCGGCCCTGATATGCCCGCCTGGCTGCTTATAACGCAACTATGCCTTTTTACAGCCATGATTCTGTTTTTTCTGCTGCTGTTGGCCAATGACGCACTGCGTTGCGCACGTTGGCTTGTGCGGGCGGCACAGAGGCACGCCGGGCAGCAAACGCGCGTTGTTGACCAGTCAAGAAGAGCCTTTCTGTGCGGAGGTACTGCCTCTCTCGGCGTGAAGCTGGTCGCTCCGGCTGTGTGCCTGGGCACATCCGCCATAGGCATTGCCCAGGGCACGGCGCTGCCGCAACTGCACCGCATGGAAGCCAGGCTGCCGCACCTTCCTGCAGCTCTGGACGGCTTTTGCCTGGTACATATCACCGATGTCCACATCGGTCCCCTGACCAGCATCGACTGGGTACGGCAGACAGTGCATCTCGCCAACAGCGTGCGCCCTGATCTCATCTGCCTTACGGGTGATCTCACAGACGGCCGCTGGAACTACCAGGTTGCCCGCGGCGGCACACGTATTGAAGCAGCGCGTGCATTTGCCGGCTTTCAGGCGCGGCACGGTGTGCTGGCCTGCACGGGCAATCATGAATACTACAGTGACTATACGGGCTGGATGCAGCTGTACGCGGAGGTTGGCATACAAATGCTGCACCATACCGGTGTTGTCCTCCGGCACAAGGGCACGCCGCTGTCCGTGGTCGGTCTGGACGACCCCATGGCCCCCGAACCGGCCACCAGCCTTTCCCAAGTGCTGACTGCAGTGCCGGGCCGCAGGGAAGGGGCCATACGCATTGTGCTGGATCACCGGCCCACGCGGGCCGCAGCTCTTGCCGCAGCAGGGGCAGACATGCAGCTCTCAGGACATACCCACGGCGGGCAATGCCATGGCATGGATAGAATAGTGGCCAGAGCCAACAGCGGTTATGTGCGGGGATGGTATACTGTTGCAGACATGCCGCTCTATGTTTCCAACGGTGTCGGATTATGGTCTGGTTTTCCCGTTCGGTTAGGAATACCAGCGGAAATCGCCGTCATCACACTGCGGCAGGGCACGAATGCCGCACCAGATTGCCGCGAGCTGTAAAATATCCCGCTATTGCTGGCAGCAAGGGCAGCACACTGTAGTACGGCCTGCAACGCGAAGCCTTTGCAAGAGGTGCCCGCAATGACGGCAGGGCTGCCCGCTGCGACCATATACGGCAAAACTGTTCTGAAAGGCTCCCACATTGCCATTGGCATCCCGGTAATCGCGTATAGAGCTGCCGCACTGCGCGATGGAACGCCGCAACACATCCTTGAGGCACAGGAGCAAACGTGCACACTCTGCCGCGCTAAGGGAAGATGCCGTGCGCAGCGGGTGCAGCCTAGCGGCAAAAAGGCATTCGTCCGCATAGATATTGCCTACGCCGGCAACAGCCTTTTGATCCAGCAGCACGGCCTTCAGAGATGCATGTTTGCCAGTAAGACGTGCGGCAAAGTCTGGTGCAGTCATTTCCAAAGGCTCTGGCCCAAGGCTGCGCCAGTATTTCCACTGTGACAGCATACCTTCCGGGCACAGCAGCACCCGCCCGAAAGCGCGGACATCATCAAAAAAGAGACGGCTTGCCCCCTTTGGCCCGACAAGGTCAAACACACAGCGCGTATACGCATGAGGCGCGGCATCAGCAGGCCATGTCATGAGCCGGCCGGTCATGCGCAAATGCACCACCAGCCGCATTGCGTGCACGGCACGCAAGGCCGTATCCTGGGCATGAGTGCCGTCAAGCTCAAACACTATAAGCTTACCGCGCCGATGTACATCTGTAATACAAAAACCCGTAAGGCGCTCAACAGGCAGGCTCAACCCATGCAGGCAGGAAGTCCGCAACAGGACTGCCCTGGTAACGGTCTGGTATTGCACATGTGGTCTTAGTGTACGGACCACTGTTTCCACTTCGGGCAGTTCAGGCATGGTCAATGCGTCCTTGTTTACCGCAGAACCACTACTGCAACAGCTGGCAGACGTTCTTTTCTCTCCCAACCTGTACCACCATTCAGGTTGGAACTGTGCTACCGTGTCTCACAGATACGCATTATGTAATGCTCCCCTAGAGAGCACAAGGAGGCCATGAAAAAACACAGCCCATTTCCAGAAGCTCCGTAAAATCCGCAGCACCAGCAAACTGCACAGGCTGGAGAAAAAGCGCTGTGCCAAACGCGCGCACGAGAAGCAGCTGCAGCAGCGGGAAATAGCCCGGCTGCAACCGGTACAGGTTAAACCCATTTTTTCATACGCTTCCCCTTTTCATGAAGAAAAAGTACACATTCAGTATGGTTATGCTACGCATGGTCACCATAAATGCAATACCAGTACATAAGCGGAACAGGACTTTTATTCCTCGGACCCATCTGCTACATAAGGAACGCAGGTACTACACATGACAAGCGTTATGGAGCTGAACGTCGAGGGACCTAAAAATGTCAGAGCCGGAGTCTCCATGCTTACGCGCCTCGCTGACGCACTTTATCCTGACTTCCTAGTCCAATGCTCGCAACACCCGTGTACGCTTTTTCTTTCCGCTACGGACATGACGCAGCGCGCCATCACGCGGCATGTACGGGCTGCAACCCCGCAGGAGGCATGGGCAGCAGCCCTGACAGCTCTTGGGGCATCGTTACAGGAAGCACAGATAGAGCCAACTATCCTGCGGGCGGAATGGGTGGTGAGCACGGAGTCCACAACATGGGCAGACTGTATTGCCCGCGTGGAACGGACACGGCGCAATTACTTTCGCCAGGGTATAGCCCTGGACGAAGCGTGGGACATGGCGTTTACAGAAATGGAACTCAACGCCAATGCCATGCTGTACCAGGCAGGCGACAATCCCAGGGGACAGCTGCATCCTAAAAACTGTGCTGCTTACTGCAAGCGCCGTTTTGGTCGCGAGTGGCCGGAGCTTTTGCCGGATAGCCCGGTAATACTCTTTCGCACGAAAGGCATCTTTGCAGAAGGTGACAACAAACCTGTGCCCATAACCGGGCAAGGTCTTGAAGCGGGGCACCGCGACATCGTTGCATCTACGCCAGAACTGTGTCTGGAAATAGCACGAAATGCCGCCCTCTATCTGACCCGTCAGGTTCAGAAAGACGGACGTTTTGATTATGGCTGCTTTTCCTGTTTCAACAAGCCCATCTCCACCTACAATACCTTGCGCCATATCAGCACTATCTGGGCCATGCTGGAAGCCTACGGTGCATTCAGAGAAAAAAGCCTGCGTGATGCCATTCTTCGCGCTGTTACCTACTGTGTGAACACCTTTGCCCGTTTTCACGGAGATGCCGTCTATTTTGAGGATGTGGAAAGCGGTGAATGCAAACTGGGCAGTAACGGCTGTGCTCTCATTATGCTCACACGTTACACTGAACTCTTGAACACCAAAAAGTATATCCCGCTCATGCGGGGTATTGCCCATGGCATCCTTGCCATGCAGGAGGAAGATGGCGGGTTTGTGCATGTGCTGCACAGCGGGGATTATTCTCTTAAGGATCGCTTTCGCACAGTATACTACGACGGCGAAGCCGTTTTCGGTCTGCTCAGGCTTTACAGCCTGACTAAAGACGCACCCCTGCTTGATGCCTCAAAACGCGCCTTTGACCATTTCATTGAGACCGATCACTGGAAGCACCATGACCACTGGCTTTCCTATGCTACCAATGAGCTCACCCGCTACGAGCCGAGTCACAAATACTTTCAGTTCGGCATCAATAATTTCAATGACTATCTGGATTTTGTATCCAGCAGGGATACCGCCTTCCCCACATTGCTGGAACTCATGCTCGCAGCAGAGGCAATGCTACGCCGACTTGAATCCATACCGGAACACCGTGAGCTGCTTTCGCAGGTGGACAGGGAGAAATTCTCTCAAGCCCTGCACAGTCGGGCACACCAGCTGTTCAACGGGTATTTCTGGCCTGAGTTTGCCATGTTTTTCAAGAAGCCGTCACGCATCGTGGGCAGCTTTTTCATCAAACACCACGCCTTTCGTGTACGTATTGACGATGTACAGCACTTTCTCTCGGGGTTTATCGGCTACGCTGGGTTATTGAAAAGGAATGCGGTACAAACAGATTCCCCGGCAAAAATCGCATTCCCTTATTATCGTATTTCATTTCCTGAAAAAGCACTGCAATGTGAGACAGCCCACTGTTGGGAAGCGGAGCAGCTTGCCACTGCCGCTAACGGGACATGGCATACAAACCCGCCTGCAGGGTGGTACACCAATGCTGTCATCTCCGGTATGGGCTATCTGCCCTTAGTTCCTTCCCCAGCAGTATTTGTGGCATCAACAGCACATCACTGTGCCAGGCATCTGCGTATCAAACCTAAAGGTACATGGGATTCGCACGCTACCCTACGTCAGCACTGGGAGAAGTTTACCGGTGCTATAGTGGAGCATCCCGTAGAAGGTATTCCCGCTTCTTTCCCCCAGCTTGTGGTCAAGGATGGCATGCAGGCCATTATCGAGATCGGCATTGCTGCTCGCAAACGCTTCCAGGGTAAGGTAGTGGGTGTTACTGGCAGCGTTGGTAAAACCACAACATGTGATCTTCTGCGCTACGTTCTGGAAGCATCGGGAAGTGTCTTTGCCACCTATGCCAGCCATAACAACAAGATAGGCGTCCCCAGCGTTTTTGCCAGTATACCGGCATCCACGGACTATGCTGTACTTGAAATGTCCATTCCTTCATTTGATATGCTGGGAGGCTCATCCAGCCTGTACCTCAACCCGCACGTGGCCATGGTCACCATGATATCCGAGGCGCATCTTGATCAGTGGAAGACACTGGAAAAGGTGGCGCAGATGAAAAGCCGTATCTTCGACGGGGTAGTGCCTGGAGGATATGCCGTTATCAATAGCGATATGCCATGGAGTGAATACGTTATCCGGGTGGCCAGAGATAGAGAACTGCAGATTATCACCTATGGCACACATGAAAACGCCAACGTGCGGCTTCTGCATGTGGATGCCTCGAGTATGCGCTTCTGTTGCGATGGAAAAAAACATGAAATTGCCATGTCCGCCTTCGGCAGGCATGTGGCTATGAACTACTGCGGGGCAATAGCAGTGCTGCTGGCCCTGGGACTGGATGTGGATACCCATCTGGAGCGTATAGCTGCGTTCAAAGCCATCAAGGGACGCGGCAATATCATGCATACAGACATTGACGGGAAATCCATAACAGTCATAGATGAATCGTATAATGCCAGCCCGGCGTCCATGAAAGCGGCTCTGGAATCCATGGCTCTGACACGTACAGAGGCTGATGTCGTCCTTCTTGGCGACATGCTGTCACTGGGGCCTGACGCTCCAAAGTTCCATCTCGCTCTCGCGGAGAGCCTGGACGCACTTCGTCCGTCCCGGGTGCTCCTCTGTGGGCCGCTGATGCAACCTTTGTGGGAGTCAATCTCACGGAAGTATGACGGACAGTGGTTTGCAAACGAAAAGGAAGTACGCGAAAAAATCGCACCATGGATCCGTACAGGTGATCGTCTTCTGGTCAAGTCTTCACACGGCACAGGACTGTGGAAATTTGTGGAGTCTCTGACAGATGTGCATGCTGCCACGGCTGATTCATAAACGTATCGGGCATGTCCTGACTGCCATTCTGCTGTTGAACGTCTGCCATACCATATCGGCAGCTGCAGAGCCCCTCCAAGCCTATGACAGGGATGTATTCCGTATCGTGTATACCTTGGAAGGTGAAGACGCTGTCCCCGATTTAGATATGAACAAAAACGGGCTGCCGGATCTCGTTGAAGATATTGCCACCCAGCTTTTTGCTGCGCGTGAGGCATTCATGTTCCTGAATTTCCCCGATCCGTTACAGTCCACAAGATATACAGGAACGACGGGAATTATGGTAATTGTGCGGGCACGAGCCGCTATGCACGGCCTGCACGGCCGCGCTTTCTCCAGAGCCTCGGGGTCACGTCAGTTTCCCGGAAAATGGCTCAAACTCCATATATCAGCTGATACTAAACCTTCACGCAATCCCACTCCGGCACATGAGTATTTTCATCTCATCCAGTACGGTCAATCGCGGTTTATGAACGGATGGTACCTGGAGGGCATGGCCCGTTGGGCTGAGGATGTCATCAGTACAGTTTTTGTAGACCCAGCGATTGGTATGGACACGGAAACTGCAGTCCATGAAACCTATAACGCGGCGAAAAAACTGTGGCATCCCCTGGGGAAGATCTGCTCAGGGGCAGTACGCATTCCCCAATCCCTAACCGATAAATACCATTATGTGGATGGTACGGTAGTCTTCAAAGACGATGTGATCAATGGCCCCCAGGCCATGGCAGGGATACTTGCCTGTCTCAACAGGAAGGAACCCGCATCGGCTGAAGCCGGGGGCGGGGTAGCCAACTGGCGCAAAAACGGACAGCGCAGTCCGTTGAATACTCCCTTCATTTTGGATTGTATACGGGAGATTCACATTCAGTGCACGCGTTGAAC
>JAFTDG010000132.1 GCA_017454325.1 Desulfovibrio sp.
GCTTCGCGTCCTTGCCCTTGCTGCATCAGGTCCTGCAACGTGGTGTTTAAAACGCCAGAAGGGTCGATCTGATTGAGCAGCGAGGAAATGCCGGACTTGTCGTCATCGCTGAGCAGGGGAGTGGCTCCTGTGCCTTTGACGCTGGCCATGACCTGCGCCAGTGTTGCTCCGTCGGGCAGTTCAGCCAAGGCAGTCAGGCGGCTGAGACTTTCCTGCGTGGCACCGGCCTTGATGAGGTCGTTGCGCAATTCCTGCAATTCCTGCTTGGTAAAGCAAACTTCGTCAAGGGTAAAGGTAATGCCGTTGTGCGAATTGCGGGCATAGGGGCTTTGCACCTGAGGGGCAGCGCGCAGAGCTTCGGTATCCACCTGTTGGGATTGGCTGTCTTCCGAGCGTTCTTCGTTGTCCTCATCCTCCAGAATGTCATTGATGAGGTCCATAAAATCGTTGGTGCGTTCGTCATCCAGCAGCATTGTACTGATGGCTGGGGCCTTGAGCAACTCTGTGGCATTGGTGGGAAGAATCTGCATGGTTCACTCCTTGCGTTCCCTCTATTTCAAGGAGCGTACCAAGATCGTAATATGCGTAATTTCAATATGTTATAGTGTAATCCCCTGTGCTGGTCGGGCAATACTTGCCGGGAGCAGTCAGACAGCATTGGCAAAGAAGGGGGCCAGCGCACCAAGTCGATCCAGAGCTGTTTTCCAGCCATGATGGTTGAAGCCCTCGTTTTGCAGATACATGTGCAGATGCCCCGTGAACAGGCGGATGACGTCTGGCTGGCTACGCCAGAAATCGTCGGGTAGGGCAGTGCACTGTCTGAGGTGTTGTGCGCACACGGTACACAGACTGGTGAGGTGCCGTGCTATGGTACGCACCAGCAGAGGATGGACCCTTGCCAGCTGGGCGATGCGTTTGCGTAAGAGACTTTCTTGCCGGCTATTGTAGAGATAAAGGAAGACAGCCTGCCACAGGTCTTCCAGCAGAGGGCGGCAGGTCGTACTCGGCTCGGGCCGGCTGGGTGTCAGGGTGTGCAGGCCCAGGGCATCGCGGCCGGTACGGTAGAGCGTGAGGCCGGCGGGTAAGGATATATTGGCATTGTGGGTGCCCTTTGGCGTGCCATACAGCACGTGGAGGGCTGCATGTGCCACGGCCTGGGCAGTAAACGCCTGTTTACAGTACAACTGGGGTCTGTGGCATTGCCAGCAGCCAACACAGCTCATACTGGCACGCAGGACCCACTGGCCCGGTGCGCAGGGGCCTGTTTCACGGGCGTGGACTGGCCCCATGGAAAGGTTGAGTACAGGTACACCCAGAAAGTCCGCCAGGTGCATGGGGCCGGTATCTGGCGTGATGCACAGGTCAAGAGTGCGCATGAGCGCTGCCAGACGGCCCAGTGAGAGTTTGCCGCAGAGGTTGGCCCTGGCTAGGCCGGAGCGCTGTGCTACCTCAGCCCCCAATTCTGTCTCGGCCGGGCCACCCAAAAATACGGGAGTCACAGCGTTGGCGGCAAGACGCATGGCAAGGCGTGCCCAGAAAGCGGCATCAGGCCGCTTTGCCTCCTCGCTGGCACCAAGAACAAGGCCCACACGACGTGTGCCTGCGGGGGTAGGTCGTGCATGCCCTATGCGTGAAAGGTCTGGTTCCTGCGTGAGGTCCAGCTGGTGCAAATCAGCCCAATGGAAGGCATTGTTGTGGTTGTTCAGGGTCAGGGCAGCGCGGTAGAGATGCCAGAAACCTAAAATATGCAGGCCGTCTGCTTTCTGTACCGGGCCAAGTATACAGGGGGCTGTAAGATTGCCCATGCATTGCGCGGCCACGGGGGAGCTGCTCAGATTGATGGCGGCGGTATAGGTGGTGCCGGTCAGTGATTTACAGTGCTCTGGTGGAAAAAATACGACCTTGGGGGCCAGGGGCATGAGTTCATGAAAAAAATGCGGTTCGGCCACAACCCATAGGGGACAATCGGGCCAGCGGCGCTGGAGGTGGAGCAGCAGGGGAAAGGTGAGGATAAGGTCGCCCATGCGGTGCAGTTGCAGCACCAGTATGGGATCAGCGGCCATGTGAGGGCCCCTGCGCTCTGGGCGTGCCGTAGATATCACGCATATGGGTGAGCATGGTTTGCAGTCGTTGCTGCCAGGTATGGCAGGCGAGCACCCGTTTACGGGCGGCGGTGATAATGCGGTGGCGTTCCCGTGGATGGGCGAGGAAGTGGCGGGCAAGTTCCGGAGCTTCATCCGGGGTGTGGTAACATGCCATTTCTTCCGGATCGAAGAGATTTGCCATCTGGTCTCGCCAGTCAGTGAGCACAAAGCCCCCTGCGGCGGGCAC
>JAFTDG010000133.1 GCA_017454325.1 Desulfovibrio sp.
CCCCCTGTCAATTATAGATTTCGTTGACAGCCATGGAGGAGAGGGTACACCCGATCCCATTCCGAACTCGGCAGTTAAGCTCTCCATCGCCGATGATACTGCATAACGTCATGTGGGAAAGTAGGCCGCTGCCAACGATTGCTCAAGGCCCCCTCGCTGCGTTCCGCGCAAGGGGGCCTTACTTATCCCGCACAACACTACAGCATACGCGTCCTTACCATCCCTACCTCGCGAATGCTTCCCCTGCTATATCTTTTTATGCTTCATTCATATTTCTTATTTGCGTGTTTCCTGTTTTTGTGGCTTTTACGCAACTGTTTGTGACTCCATACTATAATTCTTATGCAGTTACGTTTTGCAGTATGTGCCAGGTCACAAAACCGATGCTCCCTGCGGCTGGCAGCGTCAGCACCCAGGCGGTTACGAGATTGCGGGCTACGCCCCATCGTACGGCAGAAAGCCTGCGGGTTGATCCCACCCCAAATATGGCTGAAGAAATGGTCTGTGTGGTACTGATAGGTGCACCCAAAAGTGAGGCACTTGTGATGACCAGGGTTGCCGAGCATTCTGCTGTGAATCCGTGAACCGGCTCCAGACGAAATATACGGCCACCCATTGTACGTACGATTTTCCAGCCGCCCATGGCAGTTCCAAGAGCCATAGCACTGGCACAGGTAAGTTTGACCCACAGGGGCACATCGACGCTGTCCACTTCACCGAAGGTAAAAAGAGCTAAAGTGACAATGCCCATGGTTTTTTGTGCATCATTGAGGCCATGGCTTGTCGCCATGAACGCTGCTGAACAACATTGCAGTCGACGGAAAAGAGCGTTGACGCGCCGTCGATGTACGCGGGCGAAGATCCAGTACACTGCCCACATAAGTACGAAACCTGCCGCAAATCCCAGCAGGGGAGAGGCTACCAGGGGAATGAGAACCTTGTGTACAATACCATTTGCATTGAGGGAGTTCCAGCCGGCGGCCGCCACGGCAGCTCCCACAAGCCCACCTATGAGGGCGTGGGAAGATGAGGAGGGAATGCCAAAATACCATGTGATACAGTTCCAGATGATGGCGGCCAGCAATGCGGCCAGTACAAGAATGTGACTTCCGGCGACGACGTCTGGGTGTACTATGCCGCCACCCAGGGTTTTGGCTACTTCAGTACCCAGCAGAGCTCCTGTTAGATTTAGTGCAGCTGCGACTGTCACTGCTAAACGGGGAGATACAACGCGAGTGGCTACGATGGTGGAGATAGCATTAGCACTGTCATGGGCCCCGTTGGTGAAGTCGAACACCAGAGCAACAGCGACAATGCACAACAGCAGCGGCGCTACTTCAAACATGTTTTAGCACCGCCTCCTCAATAGTTTCAGCCAGATCATTGATCTGTTCTAGAGCCATGTCCATACGCTCATAGGCCTGGCTCCATTTGAGTGCCCGCATAACTTCAAGCCCCGTCAGCTCACGGTTTTCATCCATGAGTTCTGCAAGTCCCGTGGCCATGACCATATCTGCCTCGCCACGCAGTTCACGGAAGGCTCGGGTTTTATGGCAGTCGTGCCGTTGTGCCAATCCGTCAAGCATGAGGCGGGTGAGGTCCAGCATATCCTTAGCGAGTCGAGCTAACTGCAGCATGGGGAAGCGTACACGAGGAAATTCAAAGATGTGTAGCCGCGTACCAAGCTGTTGCAGGCTATCCATGCAGGATTCCTGTCCCTGGTTGATGCGCAGGATGTCCTCACGGTCAATGGGTGTGATGAAGGCACGGGAGAGTTCACGGATAATTCTGCCATGTAAACGGTCACCCTGTTCTTCCAGAAGTGCAATTTTTTTGTGCGCTTCATCCATGCTGGCCGCATCCTCCAGCATGGACAACACCAAACTCCCTATCTGTTGCAACAGAACATTCTGCTCCTGCAACATGGGAAAGAAAGGTGCAGACCGGGGAAGTAATGATGGGAACATGGTGCCTCCGGCAGGTTTTTGTAACATTTAATTATAGCACACATTGGATGCACTGCCAAGAATAGCTGTAAAGGGTTATGACTGATTGTCGTTGCGAACGGGCGTCAGCTTGACGTCGTTATCAGCTACAGATACTAATAGTACTAGCAACAGAAAGCAGCGAGGAGACAACATGTTCCCCTTAAGTTTTGGTACACTGCCGCTTGACATGGCCCAGCCATTGACGCAATTCCGTGATTTGCCGGCAGAGGCATTGTATGTCTCAGGCTCCACCATACATGACACTTTTCTGCAATTCCGCGACCTGCCTGCCGAAGCCTTATATCGGTCAGGTGCGACCATGCACGACACATTTGGCCATCAAATAACCAGTCCCTATGTCGTTCCTGAAGCGGGAACGGGGGTTGTAGAAGTTACAGCATAACATGCATATGTATTGTGCTGCGAACATGCACTCTCTCCAAGAAAGGACTCCACCACCGGATACTATTGGGAAAAAAGTGTATAACGGTTCCGCCCTTTTTCTTTGGATGTATAGAGGGCCGTATCTGCATGCTTGTAAAGATGTTCGTAAATTTGTCCGTGAGCTGGGTAAAGCGCAACGCCTATGCTGGCTGTTACCGTAAGCAGACTTCCATCTTCTAGAGTATACTGTTTACGTAGGGCTGTTAGGAGGCTTTGGGCTTTTGCGACAACCAGGTCTGTTTGTTGCATGCCGGATGCAAAAATAAGAAATTCGTCCCCGCCGAGACGTGCCACGATATCTGTTTCACGAAAGAGCGCATGAATTTTTTTTGCTGTTTGTTGGAGAAGTAGATCTCCAACAGGGTGTCCCAGAGTGTCGTTGACCTCCTTGAAATGATCCAGGTCAAGAATATAGAGTGCGCCTGGTTGCTCTTCCTGGTCATGTAACTGAGCAAAAGCGTTTTCAAAGCCCGCGCGATTGGCAATGCCTGTCAGTTCATCTGTAAATGCTCTGTGTTCCAGATGGGTTCGCTCTGAGCGCATGAGGTGGTGGAGTGCAATAAAGAGCAGGGCAAAAATAACAACAATGGCAATGACATTTTCCAGGATGAGGTTTGAAAATTCTTCCCGGCCTTCGGCTTTTTCGCCTTGAATGACCAAAAACCAGCCAATTTCTTCCAGATACCGTGTGATCACATAGCCACCGAACACATCTGCGCCATAGCTGTATTCCCTGTGTTTCTGATAGTCCTTTGGCAATTCTATGCCTGTGCTTTGCGCTGTACCATGTGCCATGTCTGAGGACAGCATGATGTGCTCATCCCAGTCCATAAGACAAATGCGTACATTATATTTTAGTTCAAAATTACGCATGATGTCCTGAATACGTGTGAGGGGTAGTCCAACGCCAGAGATGCCAAACACTTTCCCATCCTCATCTCGTATCCGGCTGTAAATGAAGAACATTTCCTGGCTTGCTTGGAAGGGATCTGGGCATATTACCGAGAGATATGGTCTTCCGCTGCGTATAAAGGCTTCGTATTGGGCATCTTGAGGTGTGTTTAAAGGATCCTGCTGCCGTACCTTGGCCTCAAGACCGTATATGTGACGACCCGCACTGGAAACAATGAATGCCGAAGCAAAATCAATGCCTTTGCGTATGCCAGAGAGGTAGGTGTTGAGCCTGTTGGCGATATAGTCTTCGCTGTAAGTTGGCTCGATACGCAGGAGGTTTATGAGAAACGCGTCACTGGAAATGGTGCGCGCTACCATGCAAGGTTTGATGACTTCACTGCTGATGGCATCATGAATGCCTGAAGAGAGGAGGTTGGTGAGGGATTGTTCGTTTTTTTGAATCAAAGAGTCAAGAGAACGCACTGAGAGCAGTGTTGTTGTAAGAAAACTGATGAGAATCATCAGCACTGTCAGTTGGATGACACGCTTCCGTTTGCTGTGATTGTTCACCGGGGTTTCCTTTGCCCTGCCTGTTGTTACACAGATGCTGCGGCCAGCCTGCGTATCATGAGCACATGTTCATCCTTGATTTCCTGTAATTGGAATTCAGGACGTCCAAGGTAATAGCCCTGGCAGAGGTCAAATCCCATACGGATGATGCATTCCAGTTCCTCGGCAGTTTCAACACCTTCGGCAACAATGAGAATGTTCCGGCTGTGACAAAACTCAATGAAATCCAGGATAAGCTTCTTTTTGTCTGGAGCGGCCTTGTGTATGTCACTGACAAAGAAACGGTCAAGCTTGATAATCTCAGGCCTGAAGTCCACGATGCGGTAAAGGTTGGAACTGGCGACGCCAAAGTCATCAATGGCTATGAGTGTGGAAAAATCCTGGCGGAATTGATTTATACGTCGGGCCATCTCTTTTTCATTGGAAGCTGTTTCTGTTATTTCGATGACCATATGTCGGATAATGTCAACATAGTCCGGGTGTATCTGGCGCAGCTCTTCCATAGTGAGGTAGTTCGCAGATATGATATTGAAAAAAACTTTCCTTTGTGAAAGCAGGCCGAGATGCTGTGCTACCCAGTCAAAAATGACCAGGAAGGTGATATATTCCAGCTGGGGTAACTTGTACTGCACCTCTGCCAACTGCAGTATATCCAGTGGTGACGGGAAATCCGAACGGGTGGAACGCATAAGGGCCTCATACCCGTAAATGGTCCCATCGTGCAGGTTTACAATGGGTTGAAAGGCAAAATGAATGCGGCGTTCTTCCAGCAGTTCATCCAGACGTTCCTGTCGGCTCATCATGGCAGCCTTGGCTCGGTAAGCCTCGGGGTTGAAGCGCAGGAAGGTTCCACGGTTGAAATTCTGCACGCTGAACATGGCGTTGGTTGCGTAGTTCAAAAGTACATTGCTGGATATGGCATCATTGGGATAAACGGCGGCCCCTTGCGAGGTGCGCAGCCTGATAGTTTCACCATCAAATTCCAGCGTTGTATTGAGTAGCCGCTTGCGCGTTTCCTGGGCAAAGGCCAGAGCGCTATCTTCGTCGTCAAAACCATGAGCGTACACAGCAAACTCATCACCAGCTGGCCGTGACAGTAAGACTGAATCGCCAGCACACTGCCGCAATATTTCCACAACTTTGGCAATATACACATCGCCGCTTTCATAGCCATGGGTATCATTGACATAGCGAAGATTATCAAGCCCGATGGAAAACATAATGCCATATTCATCAGGGGCTTCTTCAATCAGTGCTCTGGCATTCCAGAGAAATGCGCGACGGCTGTACAGTCCTGTTTCGATATCCCTGTCAAAATAGCGTGTTGCACTGCCCCGCTCTGGAAGGGAAGCCTTATTGGCATTTTCATCCCACATTTCTGCAGGCCAGAGCATTTTCTGCAGCTTCTTTAGTGTGCGGCAGAAGGGGTTGTCGTGATCTGGGGGGGCGGCCGCTAACCGCCCTTCACAGAGTGCCTTGGCATAGGCAGAGGCCTCGGAAAGGGAAAGCGCAACGTTACGTAGCAGGTCTGTATCTGTCCCAGCTGTAAGTTTTCCAGCTAATGACAATGCTTCTTCGTACTGGCCGGCCAGTATGCTGGTCAGGACATGACGTTCGTTTTTATTCATAGCATCATCCTGCGTAATGTGTGCAGTTTACTTAAGAAATCGATTTTTTCATTGTAATTTCTATGTAGTCATACCCAGAAGGCAACTGCGAGTTGCATACAGTAAGGTGTAGGGTATGCTATAAATGATGTTTGGCTGCGTTTGCTTTACTACTTTGTTCCGAAGATGCGGTCTCCGGCATCGCCAAGACCTGGGATGATGTAGCCATGCTCATTCAAATGATCGTCCACAGCCGCTGTATATACTTCCACATCGGGGTGAGTTCGGGTAAGTCTTTCAATGCCTTCCGGCGCACAGACAAGGTTGAGGCTGCAAATCTGACGACAGCCGTGCCGCTTGAGAATGTCAATAGTACTGATAAGCGAGCCGCCTGTGGCCAGCATGGGGTCGAGGATAATGGCCAGCCTCTGGTTAAGATCACTGGCGAGTTTTACATAATATTCCACTGGGTTAAGAGTTTCCTCATTGCGATACAGGCCTACTACACTGATTTTTGCGCCTGGTATCATATCCAGTACGCCGTCCATGAGGCCAAGGCCTGCCCGTAATATGGGGACAATCGTGACTTTCTTTCCAGAAATGGCATCTACTTCTACAGGACCTGCCCAGCCCTGCACTATGTGCTTTTCCGTTGAAAAGCCTTTGGTTGCCTCATAGGTAAGTAGACGGGCTACTTCATTAGAAATGGTACGAAATTCCTGCGTTGAAGTGGAATTCTTGCGTAGAATACCCAATTTGTGACGTACGAGCGGATGAGCAACCACATGAACTGCCATGATGCCTCCGTCAAAATGCCTGAATAGTGTTGCACGATTATGATAGAATGCTGTGAATGATATAATATGTACTTTGCAGGCTCTGGTGTCAAGAAAAGGATAACATGTTTATAACTTGTTGCAATGTTGTCCTATTTAGGTATTTGACATCGCTATTTTGCCACATCTGCATTTTCGGTAAGAAAAATCTAACTTCTTGCGTTCGCACTGTCATAGCGTATGGTTATCTCATCAAAACCACATATTTTCTGGAGGAGTCATTATGAATATCTATGCAATCAACGCCAGTCCACGAAAAAAAGGCAATACCGCCACCGTCCTGCAACATGCACTGGACGGTGCTAGAGAAGCCGGTGGTGACAGCGTACATACAGAGATGCTGCACTTGTATACATACAAGTACACAGGCTGTAAGAGCTGCTTTGCCTGCAAGTTGAAGGGGGGCAAATCCTATGGAGTATGTGCCCTGCGGGATGATATCACGCCTGTGCTTGAAAAAATTTCGCAAGCAGATGCCGTGATTTTCGGTTCACCTATTTATTTTGGCGGTGTGTCTGGCATGCTGCGTTGCTTCGAGGAGCGCCTGCTTTTTCCTTTCCTTACCTATACGGAAGGGCATGCCAGCATTGCACCCAAAAAAATGCGCACGGGTTTCATTTATACAATGAATGTGCCCAGTCCTCTCATGCAGGAATGGAAATATCCGGCGCGTCTGAACATGATGGAAGGTTATGTGGGGCATATTTTTGGCAATCAGCCTCAGGTCCTTTATGTCAACAACACGGTGCAGTTTAACGATTATTCCAAGTATGTCTGTACCATGTTTTCTGCAGAGGAAAAAAACCGTTACCGTGAGGAGCACTTCCCCGAAGATTGCCGCAAGGCCGAGGCCATTGGGGCATCACTGGCCACGGAATAGTATGGCTCTGAGGAGTGTTAGTTCGAC
>JAFTDG010000134.1 GCA_017454325.1 Desulfovibrio sp.
AGTGGCAAAGGTGAAGGCCAACCATGAGCACAGGAGGCTCTATATGACCCTGGCAATGGATATGCTTGAATACGTAGAAGAAAACAAGGATGTCTGGTTTGCAGAAGGCAGGGCCGAAGGCAAGGCGGAAGGCAGGGCCGAAGGCAAGGCTGAGAGAACTCGTGAAGTCGCACAAAACCTTCTTCATCTTGGGCTGCCCATTGCCCAGATTGCCGAGGCTACCGGCCTCTCTACCGCAGAAATTGAGGCTCTGCGCAAGGTACAGTAAGACTGGAGCATTGCGCTCTTTACGGCGGAGCAAAAAAAAGGTATCGCCGTAGCATGAAATGTAGCATTGTGTTGAAGAAATGTGCCCTTTGGCTGCTGGGCATTTTTTTTATCTGCGGCCTTCTAGCCTGCGGCTCGGTGGCCATGCTTTTCTACTGGGCTTCGCGAGACCTGCCAGACCTCAATCGCATTGCAGAATATAAGCAGCCGCAGGCTGCGGTCTTTCTGGCCCGTGATGGCTCCCTGCTGGGTACGCTGTACCACGAAAAACGTTTTATTATTAATTTGAAAGAAATGTCACGCTATCTGCCGCTGGCCTTTCTTGCTGCGGAGGATGATGCCTTCTACCGGCATATGGGGGTGGACCCTGTTGCCATTGTGCGTGCGGCCATCAATAATTTCCGCAAGGGGGGAAAAAAAGAGGGCGCGAGCACCATCACGCAACAGTTGATCAAGCAGATGCTCCTGACCTCTGAGCGCAGTTACACCCGCAAAATGAAGGAAGCTATTCTGGCGTACAAGCTGGAAAAAGCCTATACCAAGGAACAGATTCTCACTATTTATCTCAACCAGATTTATCTGGGTGAGCATGCCTATGGCGTGGAAGCCGCTGCACGCACCTACTTTGGCAAGCACGCTTCCGACATCACCCTGGCTGAAAGTGCCGTCATTGCCGGCCTGCCCAAGGCCCCCAGCACATACAACCCTTTCCGGCGTCCTGTGGAAGCCAAAGCGCGACAGATGTATGTACTGGGACGGATGCGAGACCTCAAATGGATTACCACCGAGGAGTATGAAAAGGCAGCGTCAGAACCCTTGGTGTATTGGAGCATGCCCGAGGGCACAGTCAGCGCGGCCCAGTGGTATTTGGAAGAGGCCCGGCGCCTGCTTATTGAATTTTTTACAGAAGCCAATCTCAAGGCCCTGGGGGTTGAGACCAACAAGTACGGGGAGGATTTCGTCTACGAGGCGGGGTTGACCGTACACACGGCAATGGACCCCGTACACCAGTCCGCTGCCAGTGCCGCTTTGCGTCAGGGCCTAGAAGACGTAGACAAACGCCAGGGCTGGCGCGGTCCCCTTGAAAAACTAGATGCTGCAGCGCAGAAGGAATTTCTGACCAAGGGGGTGTTTTCCCCCTACGATCTCGGTGGTGGCAACTGGGTCAAGGCCGTGATAACCGCCTCTGATGCCAAGGGGGTGCGAGTCACCCTGGGGTCTGGCTATACGGGCTTTATCCCTGCGGCCAGCATGGCCTGGGCACGGAAATTCAGCCCCAAGGCAACACCGGCGGTTAAGGCCGCGCGCCAGTTTGTACCGGGGGATGTTATCTGGGTGTCCGCTGCGCCCAGTACAGTGACGGTGTCAAACGTTAAGGGCCGTAAGGAACAAAAGAATGTGCCCTTTGATCCTGCTGCGGCAAAGCCCGGTACGCCTATTGCTCTGCGCCTGCAGCAGGAGCCTCTGGTTCAGGGCGCCATAGCCTCTGTGGAAGCACAGAGTGGCGATGTTGTCGCCCTCATCGGTGGCTATCAGTTTGGGGAAAGCCATTTTAACCGTGCCACGCAGGCCCGTCGCCAACCTGGCTCCAGCTTTAAGCCCGTGGTCTATTCCACGGCTATGGATTTCGGCTTTACGCCTTCCTCCATCATTCTTGACGCGCCCTTTGTCTATGTGAATCCGTATACCAACGAAGTGTGGCGGCCTTCCAACTTTGAGCACAACTACAAGGGCGAATTGCCCTTGCACACTGCTCTGGCGCTTTCGCGCAATACCTGTACCGTGCGTGTGGCGCAGCAGGTGGGTATCGGCAATGTGGTGGACAGGGCCAAGGCTCTTGGTCTGGAACCCCACTTCCCCAAGGAGTTGGCCATCAGTCTCGGGGCTGTGGCGGTTTCTCCACTCAATCTCACACAGGCCTATGCTGCCTTTGCCAACCAGGGCCTGGGGGTACGTCCGCGCATCATCACCTCCATCACCGACGCTCAGGGGCGCACCCTCTATAAGCAAGATGTGGAGCATTGGCAGGCCATCAGCCCGCAGAACGCCTATATCATGGCCACCTTGCTCAAGGAGGTGGTCAATGCCGGCACCGGCAGCCGTGCACGTATTGAAGGGCGTGTTATTGCTGGAAAAACGGGCACCACAAATGACACGCACGATGTCTGGTTTATGGGCTTTTCCCCGTATCTCGTCACTGGCGTCTATGTGGGCTACGATCAGGTGGACAGTCTGGGACGTCAGGAACAGGGTGGACGTACCGCTGCCCCCATTTTCCGCCAGTATCGCATGCAGGTTGAGGATCGTTATCCTGCGGATGACTTTGTCATGCCTGACGGCATTGTCATGTCCGGCGGGCTGGCGTATCGGGCGGATATGCCCATACAAGGTGCTTCGGCGCTAGATGCGTCCATTACAGATGGCTCTGTGGCGGATACTTCCGACGACGGCGAAGATCTGATGCGTCAATTCTGACATCCGGCTGTTTTTACATAAGGAATAGCATGATCCCTTACGGAACACTCGTCGTCTATGTCACGCCCCGTGGACGACGCTATGTCAAACGCCTTGTTGCCGGGCAGGACTGGCACAGTAACGAGGGTATCCTGTATGCGGCTGATGTGGCACAGGCCGATTTCGGGGCTGTTGTGCATACACATCAGGGGGTACCGGTACAGGTTCTGGAAGCCACGCTGCATGACCGGCTCAAGGGCCTCAAACGGCAGACGCAGATTATTTATCCCAAGGATATAGCCTACATCTGCCTGCGTCTGGGGGCCGGGCCGGGTCGCACTATTGTTGAGGCCGGCTGTGGTTCAGGAGGGCTGACCACGGCCCTGTCATGGTTCTGCGGCCCTACGGGACATGTGGTGAGCCACGAGGCCCGCGAGGAATTTCTGCACCTTGCCCGCCGCAATCTGGAATGGGCCGGTGTGGGAGGCAATGTGGAGCTCCACCACCGCGACATTGCCGAAGGTTTCTGCGTCACTAACGCTGATGCGCTCTTTCTCGATGTGCGCACCCCCTGGGAGTACCTGGAGCAGGGTCTTGCAGCCGTACGGCCCGGAGCGATGTTCGGTTTTTTGCTACCCACGGTGGATCAGGTGGGCAAACTGCTGCTGGGTTTGGAGCGTGGCCCCTTTGCTGCGGTGGAGGTCTGTGAGATTCTTTTGCGCCGCTGGAAACCCGTGGCAGACCGGCTGCGTCCCGAAGACCGCATGACGGCCCACACAGGCTTTCTCATGTTTTGCCGTCAGCAGGAGCGTAGCGTTGCCTTTGACGCACAGCAGCCCAAGGGCACACGCGAACGTAAGCAGGACGCTGCCCGCATGGCCCGTCTTGCTCAAGAGAACGGTCCCGTCCAAGATTGCAATGCTGAAGAGGAGGAGGCATGAATTCCCCTCGTGGCATCAGTGCGCCCCGCAGAGAGCAACCTCTAATAACAACTTTTTTCGGTATGCTCCTTTTCTTTTTTTTTCTGTGCTCTCTGTGTGTTATCACACAGGGCAATGCGGCCACGTTACCTCTTGACTTCACCTGTATCCGTATGGGTGAGACAACGGCAGAACAGGCGGTAGACCAGACAGATCGTAGGCACGGGCATACGGTTCTGGTGGTGGGCGGCATTCAGGGCGATGAACCGGGGGGCTTTTCCGCCGCGACCTTGCTGACCACACACTATACTGTCACAAGGGGTGCACTGTGGGTTGTGCCCAATCTGAATTTTCCGAGCATTATCAGACGTTCACGGGGCCTGCATGGCGACATGAACCGTAAGTTTGCCAAGCTTGACGCCACTGATCCGGAATTTGCCACCGTGCGTCGCATTCAGGAACTTATCCGTCACCCGCAGGTGACGCTGGTGCTCAACCTGCATGATGGCAGCGGCTACTACAGAGCAGAGTATCAGGACAAGCTGCGCAATCCGGCACGCTGGGGACAGTCCGTTATCATAGACCAGGAGGAGCTGCCCGGAGCCTGTCTGGGGTCACTGGGTACAATGGCCCGTCGTGCAACTCAGGCGGCCAACGGAAGGCTGATAGCGCCCGGGCACAGGCTACATGTACACAACACGCGTACTGCCGAGGGCGACCGCGAGATGGAGAAAAGCCTTTCGTACTACGCTGTGCGTCAGGGCAAGGCCGCCTTCGGCCTGGAGGCAAGTAAGGAATTTCCCGTGGAACTACGCACCTACTACCACCTGCTCATGCTCGAGTCCTTTCTGCAGCAGGCTGGTCTGCAGTTCAGCCGTTCCTTCGAGCTCACTCCTGCCGGCGTGCGCAAGGCCCTGGTGGATAAGCTGGGCGTTTCCTTTATGAACAACAGGGTGTTCCTGCCGCTGGACGACGTGCGCCCTGCAATCAACTACCTGCCCATGCCACGCGGCGCACTGACCAGCGCCGTGACCACCAAACCCATCATGGCCGTACTGCCCTGTGCAGATGGCGAGGAAGGGCGCTACTGTGTGCACTACGGCAACCGCAGAATGACGCGCATTACGCCGGAATGGCGTGAAATGGACGAAAGCCTCTCCGGCATGCGTGTGCTGACCGACGGGCGGGAAACAGATATCCCCTTCGGCCATGTGCTGCATGTTTCCCGCAATCTGCGCGTGCTGCCCGCCAGCGGGTACCGTGTCAATGCCATCGGCTTTGGTGGCGGCCTGCGCGACGAGAGCAATATCCCCCTTACACGCAAGGACTTTGACCCCAGGTTTTCTGTGGACCGACAGGGGTGCCTGTATCGCATCGAAGTCTACAGGGGGCAGCGTTTCAGTGGTATGTTTCTCGTGCGTTTTGCGGCAGATACCCGTTCAGGTAGACGCGTTGCCACCTCCCGCCCACAACTGGACAGACTGCCCGACAGCCCCGGCCCAGAATCACAGATGGGATTTTAAACCGACTGTCTTTACAGCTGTCTTTTTATGGCCCAGGCCGGCCTTTATAACGTTGTTGCTTGCAACGTTCGCAAAAGTGCGCTAGATATAAAAAACTCTTTGTAACCTTACTTTTCACGTTTAGGCATGGCGCCGGCCCTGCCGTGCCATGTGGCAGTAAAGCCCGGTGGGGCACCGGGCTGGTCCGACGGGTTTAAGGTAAAACCCGCAAACCATGGGGCAAGCTATGACGGAATCTCTGTATTCGGCTGGCGGTCATATTGTGCCGCTTCTCGTGGGCATGGCCCTTATGCTGTACGCGGCCTGGCAGGCAGTGCGGCAGCGTGACAATCCGCGCGGACTCATCCTCTGGGGTGCGCTGCACGATGCCGGCATCTTCTGCATGGGTATCGGCGCAGCTGGCAGCCTGGGCAGTGCGGGCATGTGGCTTTTTGTGCTGTTTCAGGCAACGGTCAGGCTGCTCTCTTGGGCAGCTCTTTGCTGTCTGACGCCACAGGGCCTGCCCGCGCGCGCCACGCTGGATGACCTGCGCGGCTCCGGTAAACGTCAACCCTGGATGGCCGCCTGTTATGGCCTGGGCATGCTGGCAGCCGTAGGCGGCTCTCCCTTCCTTGTGCCCGAGGCCAGGCTGTTCATCAATGCTGGCCTTTTGAGCGGTACCACAGGGGGGCTTGCTGCTGTGTTTGTCATGGCAGCAGCCACAACAGTCTTTGTTTGGCTCTATGTGGATGCCGTGCGCAAGGTTGTGCTTGAAACACCCACCGAAGGTGAGCCAGTTACCTGGATAGCCCATGGTGGCAATACCTTTCTGGTATGCGCCCTTGCGGCCATAGTTGCACTTATGGGCCTGTTCCGCGGCCCCCTCGCGGATCTAGTGGCACAGGCCAACGGGGTTACTCTGCCACACGAGGCGACACACCCTGCCTTCTGGTGTTTCTATGCG